>JBIKIA010000400.1:0-4814 GCA_044361885.1 Prosthecobacter sp.
ACTGCTCCGGCGTTTCGCGGTCGATGATCTCTGGCATTTTGCAGGTGAAGAAGTTCCCCACGTCCGTGATCCGATCAGCGCTGGTGACCTGTGTGGGGCTGACTCTCTATGAGTTTGATTTGATCGTGGCCTGGGAGCTGGAAGAGATGCTGCCAGATCGGTAGAAAAGGCCCTTTTCTCCTGGGCTGGGAGGGGTGTCACTATAGTGGCATGGACGGGCTGCGGCAGAGGCCTGATGATGTGCCCATGAAAGCACTCCAGTCTGCCTTTCCCGCCTACCGCACCCAGTCCTGGGGCGGCGGTGCTGAGGCGCTGGCAAAAGCGGCGGAAATGACTACTTCCTGGCTGCTGGGCCGGATTTTCAGATGCGGAAGCGGCACTTCCGCACACGGAAATTCGGTTTCCGCACACGGTAGCAGCATTTCCGCGCACGGTAGCGGCATTTCCGCGCACGGAAATTTAGTTTCCGCACACGGTAGCGGCACTTCCGCGCACGGAAATTGGGTTTCCGCACACGGTAGCGGCATTTCCGCGCACGGAAATTGGGTTTCCGCACACGGTAGCGGCATTTCCGCACACGGAAATGCGGCTTCCGCACACGGTCCAGCGCCGTCTGGGCACGGTTTTTCACCTGGGGGAGCGCGGTTCGTGGGATGGCTGCGCGTGGCCCGTCTTTCCCTGCCCAGTCGGCAGGGGACTGCATCCCGAATCAGCAAGACATGAACTAGGGAGGACACGACGTGGCACGATTCGACCAAGGGGTGAGGTATGACCACCATGCCCATTTCGATGATGTGACGCCCGATCCGCCGATCCGTAGGAGAACTCGTATGGCTAAAATCAAACTCGACCTCGATAACAAAAACGCTGGGGAGGTGCTCGCCGCCTCCACCGCGCACATCGCCGCCATGGCGACCCCGGAGGGCCTGGCCCTCTTTACCACACCGGACCCGAGCGTGGCAGACTACCTCGTGGTACACAATGCTCTGGGCACCGGCATCAGCCTCATCACCTCGCTGGAGGGGCAACTGGCGGCAGCGCGGGCGGCCCTGCCAGGTCTGGTGGAAGATCTGAAAGAGGAGATGGCGGAGCGCGCCGGCTATGTGGAGACGGTGACGGAGGGTGACCCCGCGCTGATTCCGATCTCGGGCTTCGCCGTGGCCAGCACGGCCTCCCCCATCGGCCCGCTGCCGCGCCCTGAAAACGTGAAGGCGGTCATGGGTGAGTTCCCCGGCACGGCGAAGACGCGCTGCAAACCCATCCGCGGTGCGAAGACTTACATCGTGGAGGCGCGTGAGCATGTGGACGGTGCGCCCTTTGTGCAAAAGAGCGTGGGCACCTCCAGCCGCGCTGTGATCACCGGCCTGATCAGTGGTAAGAACTACGCTTTCCGTTACGCCGTGGTCGGTGCTGCGGGCCAGAGCCCCTGGAGCGATGAAGCCGTGTGCATGGCTCCGTAGGCGCAAGCCAGACTGGGAGACGTGCTGCGCACGGAGACGCGAAGAGAGACTTTGAGACGGCTTCGCCGGAGACTGGGAGACGCGCTGCGCGCGGAGACTCTGAGTCTGAAGTCTCGCGGCGCAGCCGCTCTCCCAGTCTCCCAGTCTTCTTCTCAGCGTCTCGCGGCGCAGCCGCTCTCCAAGTTTGATTCGCTCGCGCCTCACGCTCGGCTCACCCGTTGGGCTTCGCTTCGCTCAGTCTATCTCGCAGCCCGCCAAGCTGCTCGATTCAACCTCTTCACCAGCCATGCCCTACGATCCCAACTACCCGCCCCAAGATGCGGAAATCGAGTCGGCACCTTTGCGGGTGCAGTTTCAAGGTTTGAAAACACTCATCGATGCGGTGCCGACGATCACCTCGGCAATCGTGGATGCAGTGAACACGCTGCCGGCGGGTGATCCGGCGGAGGTGAGTGTGTCTGTCATCGGCGACGTGCTGCACCTGACCTTCGGCATCCCGGCAGGTCAGAGCGGTCCGCCGGGAGAGGTGACGCTGGCGGACATGAATGCCGCGATTGCCACGACGAGTGCGAACAGCAATGCGGTGGTGAATCTCAATGAGCTGGCCGAGGGCACCTACAACCAGACGCAAATGCAGAACGTCATCAATAAGGTGGATGAGCTGATCAATGCGCTGCGGCGGTAGGGGGAACCGGCGAAGCCGGAGACTGGGAGACGCGCTGCGCGCGGAGACGGGAGACGTGCGGAGCACGGAGACGGCGAAGCCGGAGATGGGGAGCCGAGCGTGAGGCGCGAGCGAATCAAACGTGCTTTGCGCGGAAACGGGGAGACTCGTTCTACTTCTTGGGGGAGAGAAGGTAGAGCAGCGCGCCGACGGCGATGGTGCCGAGTCCGGCGAGGGATTCCATGGGCTGGCGGAGCATCTGGTAGGTCATCATCCAGACGCTGATGCAGATGAAGATGATGGGGGTGACCGGGTAGCCCCAGCAGCGGATGGGGCGCGGCAGATCCGGCTGGGTGCGGCGGAGGACGATGAGGCCGATGACGGTGAGGAAGGAGCAGAGCTGGATGCTGAACTGCACGTAGGTCAGCACTTTCTCAAAGGTGGCGGTGAGGATGAGGACCACGACGATGGCAAGCTGGGCCAGCAGGGCGACCTGCGGGACGCCGCGCCGGGTGCAGACGGCGAAGGGGGCGAGGATGCGGAAGTCCTGCCCGATGGTCATGGTGACTCGCGGCCCGACCCAGGTCATGGCGCTGATGCTGGAGACAAGCCCGAGACAGATGAGCCCGGACATGATGCGTCCGCCGGTCTGACCAAAGATGTAGTTCGCCGCCACATGGCCGACATCGACCTGCCCGGCGAGTTCCTTCATCGGGGCGACGTGAAGAAAGACGGCATTCAGGGCGATGTAGAGCAGGCTGACGAAGAAGGTGCCGATGCCGATGGCTAGGGGCACGTTGCGCTGAGGATTGCGGATCTCGCCGACGATGTAGGTGGCGGCGTTCCAGCCGGCATAGGAGTACATCACGAAGACGAGGCTGATGGCAAAGGGCGGGCTGGTGATGAGCTTCCAGTCTCCTGGCTCCGGCAGAAAGCTGACGGGCTGGGGATTTGTCACGCACATGCCAGCGCCGATGAAGACGAGGATGAGCACGACCTTCAGCCATGTCGCCAAATTTTGAAAACGTGCTCCGACATGGACGCCCAATGAATGAATCACCGTGACGAGCACCACCGCGAACAGCGACACCGTGACGGGTGAAACAATGCCGGTGATGCCCGCGAAGTATTTTCCCAAGGCCATGGCGGCAAGGGCGATGGGTGCGGCGAAGCCAACCGTGGCGGAGAGCCAGCCTGCGACGAAGCCGATGCAGGGATGGAAGGTGCGGGAAAGGAAATGATACTCTCCCCCGGAGCGAGGCAAGGCCGCGGCGAGTTCGCCATAAGCCAGGGCACCGCAGAAGGCGCAGAGTCCGCCGACGGCCCAAAGCACGACGATGCTGAAGCCGGAGGGAAGATCACTGACCTGAAAGCCAAGGCTGGTGAAGATGCCAGTGCCCACCATGTTGGCGATGACGATGGCCGTGGCCGTGATGAGTGAAACACCTTGGCTGCGAACGGGGGTGTTGGGCGAGGAGGGCTGCACTCAGGTGTCGGCTTTCTGGCTGACGACAGGCGGCTTGCCTGTGGGCTTCTCATTCTTCGTCACCGGGGGTGGTGCCTGACCATCGATGGTCGGCAGCACGCGCGCGCCATCGGCGGGGAATGGAATGGGGGTGATGCAGAGCACCGCGCCATCTTTGGGAGACTTGGCAGCCTTGGCAGAGATGACGATGTGCTTCTCCGTGCTGACGAGCGGCTCCACGGACATGCGGCGCAGGGTGTTCTGCGGCTGGTCGATGAGGATGATCTCATTCCCTGCCCTGACGGCCTGACGTGGGATGATGTACACGTCCTCCAGGGTGTCGCCCTCGATCACAGCCTCGACAAAAGCTCCGATGGTCAGCGGCGGGGCTCCATCGGCACGGCTGGCATACGGATCCGTGACTTGCACGACGGCGGTGGCTTGGCGCGTCTGCTCATCGAGACTGCCCTCCACACGGACGAGGCGTCCTTCCCAAGTCACCGACTTGCCCGCGACGGTGGCTTTGAGCAGGACCTTCGGTGTCTCATTCACCGGCTGATCTCGGAAAGGCTGTGGCAGCTTCAGATACTGACTTTCGCGCTCGGGCAGCGGCAGGCGGATCTCGACATAATCGACGGCAAAGACGCGGCCGAGCATTGTGCCCTGAGTGACAAACTGCCCGACGTCCACCGCCTGCTCCAGCACCTGACCGGCATAGGGTGCGCGGATGACCGTGCGCTCCAGATCACGCTCAGCTTTCAGCACGCGGGCTTTCGAGGCGGCCACATTGGCCTCGGCCTGCGCCACCTGCGGGGCACGAGTCACGAGAGCGGAGGGCTCACCGCCACGGCCCAATGCCTTCCAGTTTTCCTTAGCCTGCTCGGCGCGGGCTTTCTCCTCCACCACGGCGACTTCAGTCTGCGCGAGTTCGGCTTTGGCGATGACGATGGCGGTCTCGTAGTCCGTGGTGTCGAGCTTCAGCAGGACTTCGTCTTTATTGAAGAAGCCGCCGGGACGGAAGGACGGGCTCATCTCGATGATCTTGCTGCTGACTTCCGGCAGCAAGGCGCTGCGTGTGCGGGGCTGGACGGTGCCCTGAGACGGCACCTGAAGAGCATAGCTGACTCGCTTTAAAACGGTGCCTTCCACGCGCACCACCGTGGGCGGCATGGTCACGGTCTGCTGCTCGGGCGGATTGGAAAGCAGCCACCATGTCGCATAGACG
>JBIKIA010000401.1:0-4813 GCA_044361885.1 Prosthecobacter sp.
TCGGCGCGGCTGGGGCTTCTTCAGCTTCGGCGGTCACGACTTCAACTTCGGCTTCGGTAGCCTTAGCGGCTTTCGGCACGTAGGCGTCCACCCATTCGATGAAGGCCATCGGGGCGGAGTCGCTGCGGCGCTGGCCGAGCTTGGTGATGCGGGTGTAGCCGCCCTGGCGCTCTTTGGAGGCTGGTGCGATTTCTTCGAAGAGCTTCTTCACGATGCCTGGCTGATGCAGGGTGCCGATGGCCTGACGGCGGGCGTGGAGGTCGCCGCGTTTGCCGAGGGTCACGAGCTTTTCCGCGTAGGGACGCAGTGCCTTGGCCTTGGCCAGGGTGGTGCGGATGCGGCGGTGTTCGATGAGGGAGCAGGCGAGGTTGGCCAGGAGGGCCTTACGATGAGAGGCGTCGCGCTGGAGCTTGGGAACTTTTCTTCCGTGGTTCATGTCTTTTCTGGAGTTCTAAAGGTGTAAATGAGAAGGGGGAATTACTCGTCGTCGTCGCTGTCGGGCATGTTGCTGTCGATCAGCTTGGTGAAGTCCATGGCGTCGGCTTCATCGTCGTCAGTCAGCAGGGTGCTGCGGGCGAGGAGGGAGACACCACCAGGGGTGGCTTCAAGCAGTGCGGCGTCGAACTTCATGCCGAGAGAGAGACCGAGTTCGGCAAGTTTCTCTTTGATCTCGGTGAGGGATTTCTTGCCGAAGTTGCGGTAACGCAGCATCTCGGCCTCGCTCTTCATGGCGAGCTGGCCCACGGAGGTGATGTTGGCGTTGTTGAGGCAGTTGGCAGCGCGGACGGAGAGTTCGATCTCGTTGACGCTCATGTTGAGCAGCTTGCGGAGTTCGGCGTTTTCTTCGCTCTGGGCTTCCGGGGCGGCTTCGAATTCGACGGCTTTGTCGTCGTAGTTGACGAAGACGTCGAGGTGATGACGCAGGATGGCGGCTGACTGGAGAAGGGCATCATGCGGGGTGATGCGTCCGTCAGTCCAGACGTCGAGCACGAGCTTGTCGAAGTCGGTGTTTTGACCGACGCGGGTGTTTTCCACGTTGTATTTCACGCGGGTCACCGGGCTGTAGATGGAGTCGATCGGGATCACGCCAATAGGCATGTCTGGACGTTTGTTTTCTTCCCAGGAGGCAAAGCCACGGCCGACGCGGACTTCAAATTCGCAGTCGAATTTGATCTTGCGGTCGAGGTGGCAGATGACGAGGTCTTTGTTGATGACTTCGTAGTGGTTGTCATCCTTGATGTCGCGTGCGGTGATGGAGCCGTCTTTTTCGCAGGTGATGGAAAGGAGGCGTGGCTCCTTGCTGTCACTGTGATGGAGGAAGCGGACCTTCTTCAGGTTGAGGATGATCTGCACCACGTCTTCGACAACGCCGGAGATGGTGGAGAATTCGTGCTCAACGCCGCGAATCTTCACGGAGGTGATGGAGGCGCCTTCCAGTGAGGAAAGCAGGACGCGGCGGAGGGAGTTGCCGATGGTGTGACCGTAACCTTTATCAAAGGGTTCGGCGACGAACTGAGCGTAGGTATCTGTGGCCGTGGCTTCGTTTTTGACGAGGCGGTTCGGCATTTCGAATCGTGCGAGACGTGCTGACATGGGGTGTTGTGGGGTTGCCGGGTTACCTCCAGACGAGCCATCCATACCTCCGAGGAGGTGGATCTGGAAACCAACGGCGAGTTTAACTGAGGGGGCTGGCTCGCGAGGGGCCGGAGTATGGGGGTGACCGCCCGGTGTGCAAGCGGGTTTTTGCCCTCAAAATGCCTCTTTTAGTAGCGCAGCAGCTTTCTCAGCTCTGAATTGATGCTCGCCGTGGTGGGGCGGTGGGCTTTCCAGAGGTTCGGGTGGTAGGGTATAGGGGTGTCCTTGGAGTTCAGCCGCATGGGCGGGGCATCCAGGAGATGGAATGCCTCGCTGGAGACGCGGGCGATGACTTCGGCGGTGACTCCACCCCAAGGGAAAGTTTCCCCGACGACCAAGATGCGCCCAGTGCGGGCGACGGAGGCCAGGATGGTGTCGCTGTCCATGGGCTTTACGGAACGGAGGTCCACGACTTCGACTTCGTAGCCATCGAGCCGGAGTTCCTCGGCGGAGCGGAGGCACTCATGCAGCATGGCGCTGTAGGTGACGATGGTGGCATCCCGCCCTGGCCGGGCGATGCGGGCTTTGCCGATAGGCATGGCCTCGCCGAAGCTATCGGACTTCAGGTGGTAGTAGAGGAACTTGTGCTCGCAGAAGATGACGGGGTCATCGAGCTTCACACTGTCCAGCAGCATCCAGTAGGCATCCTCGACGGTGGCTGGCGTCAGGATCACGAGGCCAGGGTAGTGAGCGTACATGCTCTGGCTGTGAAAGGGGCCGCTGCCGGCGGTGCCACCCGAGGGCAGGCGGATGGTGATGGGGCAGGGTGTGTTTGTGCGCCAGAAGAGCGTGGCAGCCTGATTGACGATCTGATTGAATCCGACGGAGGAGAAGTCGGCGAACTGCATCTCGATGATGGGGCGTGCGCCCTCGATGGCGGCTCCGACGGCCATGCCGATCATGGCATCTTCGCTGATGGGAGCGTCAAAGACGCGCCCTGGGAACTCGCGGCTAAGGTTTTTTGTCGCTTTGAAGGCGCCGCCAAAGGCACCAATATCCTGCCCATAGAGAAAGACGTCCGGGTTGTCCCTGAGGGCTTCGTATTGGGCTTCGCGGATGGCTTCGAGATAAGTGATGCTCATCCTTCGTTCCCCTCTACAAGCGCAACGGTCGAGAGTGCCTGCCAGTTTTCCCGGTAGGGATCGGGCGTGGCCTCCTTCATGACCAGAGAAGTGGCCTGATCCACTTCACGACGTGCGCTTTGATACCATTGATCGAGTTCACTCTGACTGGCCCAGCCATGGGAGATGGCCTGATCCTGGGCGACGGCGAGGCAGTCGCGTCCTTCGTGTTCGTGCTTTTTCAAGTCGGGTATATAAGAGGCGTCATCATGCTCGCCATGACCGCCGAGACGAAGGAGGCGACCCACGACGATCTGGGGGCCGTGCCCGGCGCGGGCTCTTTGAAAGGCAGTGCGGAAAGTGGTCACGCAGGCGAGGAGGTCGGTGCCATCAATGCTGTAACCTTCGACGCCGTAGCCCTTGGCGCGGTCCACGAGGTTTTCACAGGCAAACTGACGGTTCGTTGGAGTGGAGTAAGCGTATTGGTTGTTGGCGATGCTCACCACGAGGGGAAGTTTCTCCACAGCGGCCATGTTCATGCCTTCATGAAAAGCTCCCGTCGAGGTGCCGCCATCGCCGATGCTGGTGGCCCCGACGCTGTCCCCGAGGGTACCCTTCAGGCGACGGGCAAAAAGAGCGCCAGCCACCACCGAGAGCAGACTGCCGAGGTGAGAGATCATGGCCATGTAACCCAGCTTGGGGCGTCCTCGGTGGATGTTCCCATCCCGCCCACGCATGGGGCCGGTCACTGTGCCTAGATAGGTCCGCAGTGCGTCGATCACCGGTTCGCCATAGGCGATGCGGCCCGCCTGATCCCGAATGAGAGGGCCATAAACGTCTTTCCCATAGCGGAGGTGGATGCCAGCCGCTGCGCTGAAGGCCTCCTGACCGCGTCCTAAATAAACGCCGCCGACAATGCGGCCGCCAGCGCGGTAAAGGCTGCCGAGTTTCTCCTCCAAGGTTCTGGAGAGAATCATGCAGCGCAGTGCCTGGAGGAAATCCTCCCGATATTCGGCGTGAGGATCAGAGGCGACTTTGGTGCTGGAGGGAGCGACTGGCACGGCTGAGGTCTGGAGAGCAAAATCGGCGTTACATCGCTGATGATGGGTGAATGCTTTCACACTCGGCCCGGAATGTCCAGAAAGGAAATCCAGGGGATGGGCATGATGACTCCCGAATCCTCCGATTTCCCGGCTTATTGCCTCAGGAACTCGATCAAATCCGCCATCTCTTCCGGCGTGATCGCTGCCTCGACACCTTCAGGCATCAAGGACGTGCCCGTGCTGGAGATCGATTGGATGTCGCTGCGCAAAAGGCTCTCCTGGCCGCCATCGACACGCTTGAGGACCACATTCCCCGCTGTCTCGCTCATCACGAGACCGCTGAGCGTGCGCCCGTCCTTCGTCTCGATGACGTAGAGCGCGAAGTTTGGCGACACCTCACGGTTCGGGTCGAGGATGTTCGTGAGGAGCTGCTCCGGCGTCCAAGCCTTCACCGTCGCGAGGTGCGGGCCGACATCGATTCCCCGGCTGCCGTGGCGATGGCACGCCATGCAGGCCAGCTCATAGACCTTCGCGCCTCGGCCAGTGTCTCCCCTCGTGGTCAAAGCCGCCAAATACTTGTCGATCACCGCCTTGCGATTCGGATTCGAGCTGTCACCAAAAAGCTTCGCCACCCGCGCGGCGATGTCGGCGTTCTTGTTCCGTCCCAGCGTGGCGCGGGAGGCTGCAGACACCTGGGTTTTCGGGACCGCGCCGGATTCGAGCGCCGCCAGCAGGACGGGGATGCGATCCGTGCGGCTGAGCAAAACAAGCGCTGCCTTGTCCCGTAGCGTGGGCGTGAAGGTCTTCCAAGCTCCCACGATAATCTCCGCCACGGCAGGCTCGCGGTAGGTGTTGAGAGCATCAAGGGCGGCGAGCTGGAGTTCGGCGGGCTTAGTGGCGGCGAGGAAACTGGTGAGCTTGGGCATCGCATCTGCAATCAGCATGAGATCGGGAAGGAGGCTCAGTGCCACGATTCGTGATTCGACAGGCAGTTTGGCATCTCCCAATTCGGTAATGGTATCGGTCTTGAGCTTTTCCATCCAGGCGCGTGATTCGGCGTCTTTCAGATCTTTG
>JBIKIA010000114.1:0-11247 GCA_044361885.1 Prosthecobacter sp.
TGAAGCGCTGTGATCAGCGCATCACCTTTTTCATCGTCGGCAAAGACGCTACGCTAGTCGCCAATCGGCCAGTACTGAAGCAAATCGCTGACGCTGGCCATGAGATCGCGAATCATTCGTTGATGCACGAACCCTGGCTGCACCTTTACAGTCGTGAGCAACTTCACACGGAGATCGGTGATGCGGAGCAGGCCATCCTTGCCGCCACAGGTCAGGCCACACGTGGCTTTCGCGGTCCCGGATTCAGCACATCCTCGCTTGTGCGAGAGGTGCTGGCGGAGCGCGGATACACTTACGATGCATCTCTTTTCCCGAGCGCACTCGGACCTGTGGCACGCATTTTTTTCTTCCTGAACTCCAGCTTGTCAGATGAAGAAAAGACCAAGCGCAAAGGCCTCTATGGAAAGTTCAGTGACGCCTTCGGCACACTGCATCCCTTCATGTGGGAGGGCGGGCTCGTCGAGTTGCCTGTCACCACGATGCCTCTGCTGCGGTTGCCCATTCATACCACATACCTGATGTTCCTCGCGCAGAAGTCAGAGGCACTCGCCAAGCTATACTTGAGCCTCGCAGTCTGCCTGTGCCGAGCGCGGAAAGTTGCCCCATCGCTTCTGCTGCATCCCACCGACTTCCTCGATATTCAGGACGTGCCGCAGATGCACTTTTTCCCCGGCATGAGAGTGCCAGTTCAACGTAAGATTGCCTTCGTGGAACACGCCCTGCGCACCCTTCAAGCCCATTGGCAGCCCGGCACGATGCTCCAACAGGCGTCCTCATTCACAAGCAGCCTTACCGCCATCCAGAGGCTATTTGTTCAGCCCGCATAGTCTATACTCGCCATACTCAGCACCTCAGAAATCCGCCATGAAAACACCGACCCAAGTCAATGAAGTCGCCATCATTCTGCCCGCCTATAATGAAGAGCAGGATCTACCCAAGCTTCTCGAAAACATTCGCACTACAATGGTCGGGATGCCTTTCGGCTATCATGTTGTCGTCGTTGATGACGGCTCGAAGGATCGCACTGCCGATATTGCACGAGAGTATGCAGCTAGCATGCCCGTGAAGCTCGTGCAGCATGTCGTAAACAAGGGACTTGGTGAGGGGCTGCAAACGGGTCTGCGTGAGGGCTGGCTTATCGGCGAAGTCGTCGTCGTCATGGACGCGGACAACTCCCATGACCCAGTGTACATTCAGGACATGGTGAAGATCATCCGCGAGGGGGATGCCGATGTCGTCATCGCCTCCCGCTTTCAACGTGGCAGCATTGTCCAAGGCGTGCCCTTCTACCGTCAGGTGCTCAGCTGGGGATGTTTCCTCATGATGAAGACCCTGATGCCTTATCGGAATGTGCGGGACTATTCCACAGGCTTCCGTGCCTACCGAAGCCTCACGATTGGTCGCCTCATTCAGGAGTCTGGTGAAGGGCCGCTCATTAAAGAGTCCAGCTTTGCCTGCATGCTGGAGCTGTTGTTGCGCCTGCGCTGGTTCGGTGCCCGCGCCTCGGAGATCCCCTACACCCTGCGCTACGATCTCAAGGTAGGCGTGAGCAAGTTGCGCGTCTGGCGCACCATCCGCCGCTATTTCAGTGTCATCGGTGGATACTGGACAAAGGAAAATCCGCCTCAATCTGCCGATCCTTCTCTTCAGGAATTGCGTTCTCAATGGCATATCCGCGCCTGAGCCAGAGATAGCAAATAACATTAATCCAGGCCTCAGTTTTTCCGCTCACCGCCAATGCCATCCGAGCCACAAACTGTCGCCGTTCTTGGCGGAGGCATTTCTGGCCTCACATGTGCTCTGCGGCTCGCCCAGGCAGGCAGACGTGTGACCTTGATTGAGGCCTCCGATCAACTAGGCGGCCTGGGTGCGTTTTTCGAGCACGATGGGCGGACGTTTGAGAAGTTCTACCACTGCATGCTTCCCAGTGACGGGCCGCTGCTTGGTATCCTGGAAAGCCTGGGACTGCGCGAAGAAGTGTATTGGAAGCCCACCACTTTTGCCTATGCGCATCAAGGGCGCTTCTTCCCGCTTAACACGGCCTCTGATCTCCTGAAATTCTCTCCACTTCACTTCGTTGATCGAATCCGTGTCGGTCTCACAGGACTTTACGGGCGGCTCGCATCAGATCGTGGACTCGATGACATCACCACGGTGAAATGGCTCACCAACCTTAGTGGTGGACGTGCCTTTGCCAAGTTCTGGAAGCCCATGCTCGAAGCCAAGTTTGGTGATCGTTACCACGATGTGCCTGCCCTCTGGTTCTGGACCCGCTTCAACCGCGAGAAGGGCGAGTCCAAGGGCGAGTGCAAAGGCTACATTAGAGGGGGCTACAAGCGTATCACGGATACTTGTGCGCACGTCCTGAACGAACTCGGTGCGGATATCAGGCTGCAAACCAGCGTCCAGAGCATTGATCTCGACTCTCATGGACGTGTCACTATCACCACTGCATCGAGCAACGACACGTTTGACCAAATTGTCATCACCCTGCCAACACCACAGTTGGCAAAACTCATCGGCCCGTCGTTGCGCTCGCAAATGCCTGCAGTGGACAGTTCCACCGACTATCAAGGGGTCATCAATTGCCTCCTCTTCCTGAAAAAGCCACTCACGCCTCATTACTGGGTCGCCACACCTGAGAGCGAGCACCCCTTTGATGGCGTCGTCGAAACTTCGACACTCACCGACGCTGCTGACCGGGGAGACCGGCATGTAGTTTACCTGACCAAGTACCTCCATCGCGACGATCCTCGGTTCAGTCAGGATCCGTCATCCCTGCGCGCCACCTGGATGCCCGCGCTGAAAAAACTTTTTCCGCAACTCCAGGATGGCGACATTGAGGCTTCGTACATTTTCCATGCTCCGTTTGTTGAGCCTATCTACAAGCTCGGCCAGATGCAGCTCCGTCCGCCTGAGGAGTTGGTGGCCGGTTCCGTCTATCTCGCAAACACCGCGCAGGTCTATCCCGTCGTCACCTCTTGGAATGGCAGTGTCATCCAGGCCCATAAAACGCTCGCCGCCATGGGCTTCGCCTTTGGCCAGCCCCAGACAGTCTGAACAGGCTGAAAAACTGGCAAAAGACCTAATCGGGCGTGTTTTTGTACTCGGTAGTATCGAGCTGCCCATTTGTCTCTGACAAATTTGCCTCTTGGCAAATCAGCTTCGCCGACTAGCCTCGGCGTCCCAGAACGAACACCGCTGCCCGACCCCAATCGGGCCGTGATGCTCGAGATACCTTTCCTCAGCTAAAACCTATGAGTGACGTTCTGAATAAATCGACCGTTTTGGTGCTTAACCGAAACTGGCAAGCCATCGCCGTGAAGTCCCCCGCCGAAGCCTTCAGCATGATGGCCACCGGCAACGCTACAGCCCTTAAAATCTCCGGTGACGATGACATGACGCCAGTGACTTTTGAAGACTGGATGCAACTACCCGTGAACGATGGCGACAATAGCATCGGCACCGTCAAAGGCCCCGTGCGAGTGCCTACGGTGCTCGTGCTTGCCCGCTTCGACCGCGTGCCGAAGCGTCGCCCGAAGTTCTGCGCCAAAGCGATCTGGGAACGCGATGGCGGCGTGTGCCAGTACACCGGCCGCAAGCTCAAGCCGAACGAAGGGAACATCGACCACATCGTGCCCGTCTCGCGCGGCGGCAAAAGCACCTGGGACAACTGCGTGCTCGCCGATAAAAAGGTGAACAGCAAGAAAGGCAGCAAGCTCCCCGACGAAGCCGGGCTCAAACTCCTGCGCCGCCCCACCGCGCCGCGTGAGATCCCCGTTTCTCAGCTCATCCGCAACACCTACCAGGTTCGCGATTGGGAGGTATTTCTGGGCCACAAAGGCGCCTTCGATCTCACTGCTTAATCCATGACCGACCGCGAGCCACTAGCTTGCGGTCGGTTTATCATTTCTCTTTAAGCCTGGGAGCATCCCACGCAAACGGTACACGCCTGCCAAGCAGCAGCTCGTAGATCGTGTGATTGGTCTTCATCATCTCCGCCAGCATGTCTTTCCATGGGCGATCCGCGACGCTGAGGAGGCCGGTGTTGTAGCTCTCGCCGTTGTATTGGCTGAACCAGCGGCCCGTGGTGGCCTGATCGACAAGCGTGAACCATTCGATGCCGATAACAAAGCCAAGCGCCCCGCTTTGCTCGACGTAGTTCCGATACGCGAGGCCACGCTCCTGCTGCGTGCTGACCTCTCGCCCGCCGATGAGGCCGCTGTCCTTTGGAGAGGCCCAGAAGAACTCGCTGAGCATCATCGGCTTGCCGCCCGTCCACTCGTGGTAGCGGCGTAGCGCGGTGGTATCGACGCCGAAGGTGTAGTAGTTGTAGCTCACCACATCCACATGACTTCCCATGATGCGACAGAGCTGTTCATCCTCGATGGTGATCGGCTGAAGGCGGCTGCCGATGAGCAGATGATTCTCGTGATGCTGGCGGAACACTTTCTCAATCTGCGTGAAGTAGGTTTCCAGGAAAGCGCCGACGAATGCCTTCACGTCTGCGCTGGCCCTATCCGTCGTCACCGCGAGGCCGGAGCCGATGAGTTCATCAAACGACGCCGCTTTGGCCTGCCACGCGGCGTTGAAGGCATCCACTGTGCTGTATTTTTTCTTCAATGCGGCCACGAACTCGCGTTTGCATGCGTGTTTGCCATCGAGCGATGGGATCACTCGCGGCAGTTCATCGTAGCGCGGCTCATTCACGATGAACCAGCCGATGAGCAGCGGATCATTCGCACGCGCAGGCACCTCGCGGGCAATGTTCTCGGCGATCTTCACCGTCGTTGCGGCATCAAACGGGTCCCACACTTCATGCGCACCGGGGATGCGCGGCACGCCTTCCCATTCATTGATTGGCAGATGCGCCACATACGGAAACGCGGCTATCTTTGGCACCGGACTGAACGCCCCAATCGAGTTGAAGCCCCACTTCTTCACCCGCTCGACCATCCGCTCGGCGTGCGATTCGTAGTCATTACGCCACGCCGAACTTCTTGATCGTGTTCGCGATGTAGAACGAAAAATGGTCCGCATTCCCTTCGCGTAAGGCAGAGACGAACTCGCTGTCCAGCTTCGTCAGCCACTCGTAGATGCCCTCGCGGCCCTTCACATAGGTGTAGTCGTCATTCGGTGCGAAACCGCACACACCGAGGTGGAAGAACGCATTCCCATCTGGATCGACCAGCCATGATTTGCCGCTCTTCTGCTCCACATGGAAGAAACCCGTCTTCTTCAGCCCCAGCGTCTCACCACTGCCCGGCAGCCCGCCAAAGGGATCCAGCTTCGGTGTTTCGATGCCAGCGTAGTAAGCCTTGTCCGACTCCACATCGGCTTTGAGGTCTTCGGGGCTATTCAGCTTGTTTGGAAACGCATCCTTCAAGCTCTGCCCAAACGGATCGATCAATTTCGTCACCGAGGCCAGATCCGACGTCACCTTGATTTTCGCCGATGCCCGATCTGCCATCCACGGCACGATGAACTGCCAATGATACACCGCCCAGTTCCACTCGCGATTGTCTGTGAGTTGCTGAAACGCGAAATCTGGCGTCGTGACGCTCAAACTCTGCCCCTGGGCATTTTTCACCAAAAACGTCGTCCCATTCAAACTCGCGATTTGCGGCGGTGAAGCCCGGCACCACGCTTTGCCCCGCCTGCCTGCCCAGCGCAGATGCCGCCAGAGATGCGCCGAGCAGGATGAGTGTGTGCAGAAAAGATTCCATGATTGATGCCATCCATGGTGGCAAGCCGCGAGCAACCCTCAAACCTTCTGCGTCTTCCATTTTCCGCGCTTGAACAGGAACCAGCTCCAGATGGCGAGCAGCGAGTAGCCCAGCGGCACGGAAATGACGGCGCCCACCGGGCCAAACCCGTAGGTTTTAGACAACACCCAGGCGAAAGGGATCTGTCCGACCCACAGGCACATGAAATTAAGCCGCGCAGGCGTCCAGGTGTCGCCAGAGCCATTGAACGCGGCCTCGAAGCACATGCCGGCGGCATAAAGGGGAAACGCAAGGCTTACGATCCAAAGCGACTGCGTGCCAAAGGCCAGCACCTCCGGTTCCGTGGTGAAAAGGCGCATCAACGGCTGCGCACAGAGCACGAACCCGATGCCGACGAAGCTGAGCACGATCACATTAAACTTCATCGCGATCTTGACCGCATCCTCAGCGCGCTCCGGTTTGCCAGCGCCGAGATTTTGCCCCACGAGCGTCGCACCAGCATTCGCCAGACCCCAGGCCGGCATCAAGGCGAATGTCACGATGCGTATCGCGATGGTATAGCCGGCAAGCTCTGTGCTACCGAACATCGCGAGAATCTTGAACAGGCCCACCCAACTCGTCGTGCTGATGAGAAGCTGCGCGATGCCGCTGCCGGACTTGCTCAAGACCGCGCCGATGATCTCGCGCTCCGGTTTGAAATGACACCAGCGTACCTTCACGCGGCTGTGATGCCCTGCGAGATGCCAGAGCTGATACAGCACGCCCACGCCACGTCCGATATTCGTCGCCACAGCCGCGCCAGTGACACCCAGCTCGGGGAAAATCCACCAGCCGAAGATGAAGCACGGCCCCAGAGCGATGTTCAGTGCATTTGCGAGCCAGAGCGTGCGCATGGCGATCACCGCGTCACCCGCACCGCGAAAGATGGCGTTGATGAGGAAGATCAGAAACACCGTCGCATTGCCGCCGAGCATCACGCGCGCGAAATCCGAGCCGAGCGTCACAATCTTTTCCTCCGCGCCCATCAGCCGCAAAATGTCCGGCGCAAAGAATCCCAGCACCATGCCGATGCCGGAGGACACCAGAACACCGAGCAAAACAATCTGCCCCGCCGCCTGCGCCGCGAGTTCCGGCTCCTTTTCGCCAATGCGACGCGACACAATCGCCGTGGCGGCAATCGAGATGCCAATCGCCGCCGCATAGATCAGCGTCATGATCGACTCCGTGATACCCACGACCGCCACCGCCTCCTTGCCGAGTTGCGAGACCCAAAAAACGTCTGCCACGGCAAACAACGACTCCATGATCATCTCCAGCACCATTGGCACTGCTAGCAGGATCACAGCGCGATTCAGCGGGAGCGAGGTGTAATCATGCTCCTCCCCGCGCAGCGACTGTCTCACGCTGCGCCAGAACGAAACTGGCTGGGAAGCCTCCTGACTCATTCACGGCAGCCTTCCTTCATCAACGTCGATGTAATGCGCGATGGTTTGGATGTCGTCGCGATCACCGAGGCCGCCGTCGGCCTTCCGCTTCGCCAAGATGGCCGTGATGTGATCATTCCAGCCGAGCGTTTTGACGTAGTGATTCCAAATCAATTTCTCGTTTTCATTCAGCGTCCTGCCGCGCTCTTGGACCCATTGGAGGATCTCCTCGTCCGTGCCGACTTGAAGCACGCGGGCTTTCAGTTCCTCGTATTGGATGTGCAGAAAGTCCACCAGAGCGCCATCGCTGCCTTTGCCAAGATTGGCATGCAGATCGTCCCACAGCTTTCCTTCCGCATGCAGACGAATTTTGCCGATCATGCGCGGGAAGTATTTCAGACCGGCGGTTTCATCGAGAGGGCTGCAAGGCAACGAGGCGGGATCAGGTTTGGCGGACATGCGGCGCATTTGATCGCGGCAGATTCAATTGGCAATCAAATCTACGGCAGTCCTGCAATGATCCTCGCGATCTGAGCCCGGTGGATGCCCATGTGCATCGCCGCCAGCGCGTGCCAAGCTGCCGCGTCTAGCGGGCCGAACCACGGATGCGCATATTTCGCCATGGTCTTCAAATCCGGCACCGCAGCCACCACAGCGAGCAGTTGATCACACGACGCCTCAAAGGCCTGCTCGACCTCCATCATCACCGCCGGGTCCGGCTTCACATCAGCGGTGCTGGCCTGCTTCTGCGGCACCTTGCCACGCGCCAGCGACGTGATGACCATCGCAAAGACCGAGTTCGTGATTCGCAGATGATCCAGCGTCATCCACACCGACCAAAACCGGCTGCTGTCCTCCAATCCACGCAAACGCGGAATCAGCACGCGCTCGCCGCGTTTCGCGGGGTCGCAGGAGTTCACCAGCTCACGAACCTTCGAGCGCTCCTGCTCAAACAGGGCCGTGAATGCCTCGCGGCTGCCAAACAGCCGCCTCAGCGCAAAGATACGTCTGCCGATGAAAAGCTCGATGGCAGGCAAGCCTGCGCCGGGCGGAACCAGATGGGGCTCTGTGGTGTTGCTCATGCGATACCAATTTTCCTGAAAACTTGCATTTTGCAAGTGTTTATACTTTTGAAATGCAAGCATCTTGGCGCATGTTCGATCATGCCAAAAATCACGAAGCCCAAAGCCGCCGCAGCGCCCACGCGCCGGTCACCCTGCCCTGTGGCCTGTGCGCTCGATCTCTTTGGCGACCGCTGGACGCTCCTCGTCATCCGCGACCTCGTCCTCGGCCGCAACCGCTTCAAAGACTTCACCGCTTCACCGGAAGGCATACCGACGAACATCCTCAGCGACCGCTTGGAGCGCCTGCTGGAAGGCAAGGTCATCCGCCATATCCCCGCCGCTGATGGCAGCAAACGTCAGGCCTACGAACTCACTGACAAAGGCCTCGCCCTCCGCCCCGTGCTCCGCTCCATGCGCGACTGGGGCCTCAAATGGGAACCGGGAACGGAAGCCAGGCTAGAACCTGCTTGACCGTCACTTCGCTGACTGCGATTTGGCCTTCTTCTGCGCCTCTAACATCTTACGAACACGCTTCTGCTCCTTGTGCAACGCTGCTTCAGGGATCGGCATGGGTCTCAGATTTTCACTAACGATCTTCTCCTCCGCCGGAATCACCCTCCAGCGCAGATTTTTGAACCACACATCCGCGCCATGATATTGGATCGAAAGGTTCGCGCCGCGTTTCGTCAAATCGCCGCCACGGATGTGCAGAATTTCGATCTCCGAGTGCCAGCGGGGGTCCGAGTAGTCGAAGTCGATCACCTTCTCGCCATTGAGCCAGTGTTGAATCACAGTGCCTTGGCAAACGATGCGCCCTTCATTCCACTCCCCGAAGGGCTTCACGACATCCTTTGTCGGAGCCATGCAAAAGAAGAGCGAAGCCGCTGCCTGACGCGGGTTCTCGCCATAGGGGCTGTTGGCATTGTCGAGCAGTTGATACTCATACTGTGTGGGACGGTAATACACGCCGCTGTTGCACCCCTTGGCGACTTTCCAATCAAAGCACAGCTCAAAGTTATCCGGCACCTTCGCCTTCTCATAAACCAGTGAGCCACCTTGCTTCACGCAGGCGATCTCACCATTTATCACGGTCCATTTGCCGCCATGCTTCCAGCCATCGAGTGTCTTGCCATCAAAGATAGGTTCAAAACTTGGCTCCGCAGCCAGGACAGGAACGACAATCAGGACGAGGGCGGCGGATAGAAGTGGTTTCATGCAGTAAGAACGCTTTTCACATGCTTCATTGAACCTGCGAAGCACTCATGCACATAGGCCATGGCTTTCTTCACCTTCGCCTGCGCAGCGGGGTAATCAGCATCAATGGCGAACAGCGTCTCCGCCATCTTCTCGACGGGCGTTTCGTCCATCTCCAGCAGCCACTCTCCAAGGTCGATGTCTTTGAACATCCAGCACTTCGGGCTGTGAAACTCGGAGTAGGTATGGATGATCGGCGTGCCGTTCGCGAGAGCAATGATCGGTGAGTGCGGCTCGTGGCAGACGATGGTGTGGGCGCGCGCGAAAATGGAGGCCGCCTCATCGGCGTTCCAAAAGTAATCGAGGTTCACGACATGCTTCTGAATCTCCGGCGGCAGCAGATCGTGGATGAGGCGTTTGTTATGCTCCATTTCCTTCTTCACTTCCGGCGCGATGAGCACTTTGTTGCCGGTCTTTTTGACCCAGAGCGTGACCAGTTCGCGATACTTCGCCGCGCGGCGCTCATCGTCGGCGATCTGCTCCGGCGTGGGATGCAGCGGGTTGAGCTTCGGCGTGCGCGAGTCGTCCACGCCGGGAAGTTTGGCGGTGTTGGTGCGCAGTTGCAGCGTGATGAATTTACGATCCTCCAATCCGAGTTTGTTCATCGTGGCGAGTCCGCGTGCGTCATCACGCACGTCGATGCCGAAGCAGCCATCGGGGCCGAATTGCAGCGCGGTGGCCTTGATGCCAGCACCTTGGAGAATCTTGAGCGTCTTCGTCTCGCGTGTGTAGATGAACGAAGCGCCGTTCAGCAATGCGATGCGCTCCTCCGCGCCCTTGCCCTCGACCATGCTGGGGAAGAACGACTGACCAAACAGGCCGTAGGACTTGCCGTGCTTTTGACAAAACTGCATGTGGGTGATATCCTGCCCCATACCTGAGTTGCGGATGAAGAAGTCGCAGCTCTTCACGGCCTTCTGGAGCTTGAGGTCCTTCTCGCCTTTGCCGTCGAGCTTGCCTTGCAGGATCGTCACCTTCGGAAATCGGCGGTTCAGCATCGCCGTGACACGTTCATCGACCTTCATTGCCCAAAGGATGATCTCCACCTCTGGCAGATGCTCTTCAATGACACGCAGTGTCCCCGGCGTGTGACCGATGTCGCCAATGTTCACCGTGTCCCAAGCGGATTGCAGTACGATGGTCTTGGACTTGCCGTCAGCGGCAAAAACGGAGCCACCAAGTGCGGCGGTGATGGCAGAGATGAAGTGGCGGCGGGAATGCATGGTGGTTGAGATCTGTGAGGCAATTCAAATAGTCGATTGGACGTGATTTTTTGACCTTAGGTCAGCTCACGCGTGACTGGCCGCACTGCACGAACGGCCTCCGCATACTTTACACCGCTGGCGAGGCCACGATATCGTGCCAGCACGGTCTTGGTTTCCACGGCGGCGTCTTTTTGCGGATCGAAGGGGCCGTTGCGCACGAAGGCCATGATGCCACTGAGCCAATCGACCAGGGCGGGCCATTCATCACTGACATCGAAGTAGGTGTCGGGCGTGAAGTCGATGGTGTGGCCTGGTCCGTTGTCATACCAATAGACTTCGCTGGGACTGCGGACCTGATCTTTGCCGAGCAGACGCGCGGGCTGAAACAATGCCGCATGGCAGATGGCGCTAGCGGCCTCGTGGTCGGGATGGCGGTCTCGCGGCCAAAGCATGAAGGCGATGTCCGGCTGCACTTCGGCGACGACCTGGGCCACAGCACGCTTGGCCTCCATTGTGGCTTCATAGCCCATGGAAGCATAGTTCAGGAAGCGCATCTCGATGCCGCGCTCCTTCG
>JBIKIA010000619.1:0-3140 GCA_044361885.1 Prosthecobacter sp.
ATGTCGATGGTCTTTTGTCGCAAGGCTTCCTCACGACCTTTCACGGGTGGCCAGTTCGAATAGTCGCCGATCAGACTGAGAATCACAACGCGGTGATGCTGTTTCACCGCTTTCAAAAGCGTACCAGGAAGGCCGAACGGGCAGTCATCATAATGAGCGCCAAGAGCGAGGATGGTTTTGGGCATGGTGGCAATACGAACGCCTATAGTCAGACCTTCCTCACGGCTTCGATACCTTATTGTTTCGCCCGCACCTTGATTTCCACGCGGCGGTTCATGCCCTGCTCTTCCACGGTGCCGCTAGTGCTGACAATGGGTTTGCTTTTTCCCATGCCGGCGGCCTGGATGCGATCGGTTCCGAGGCGGAGGGATTGGCGCAGCCATTCAACGACGGCATTGGCACGGCGGAGGGAGAGGTCGAGATTGAAGTCTTCGCCGCCAAAACTGTCGGTGTGGCCTTCAACGATGAAGAGGCTGTTGGGATTTTTTTGAATGAGGAATCCGAGCTTCATGAGGCTGAGGCGTGCTCCTTCGGCGAGTTGATCGCTGCCATACTCAAAAAGGAGGTCTGTGGGCATCAGAATCGGGGCGGTACTGCCACCGAGACGCCCGCCACCACCGAGCAGGTCATCGAGATTGCTGAAGCCTTTCACCCGAGTCGCGGCGGCATCGCCTGCGCCCTGGCCCTGTTTTTTGACCTCGCCGAGAAGGTCAGCGTCAATTGCTTGACCATCCTTGGGTTCCAGAGCGCCAGCATCAAGGAGCATCTGCTTTTCGGAGACGGGTTTGGAGAGGATGTCACGGCGAACGCTGGCCATCGCACTGGCGAGGTCGGGGGCGGCCATGGCTGCCTGTGGGGCGAGCAGGGAAGCCATGTCATTCAATTTGCTGCCGCCAGGTGTGCGCCCGTCCCCAGGATCGGTTTCGCGGAGGAAATTGGTCACCTCTTTCACATTCGGGGTGAGGTCGATCTCCTGGTTTTCGGGGATCATTTGGGCTTTGTCGAAGTCATCGAGATTGGCTTCGAAAGCCTTGATGTCTGGCTGAGTGCCCGGCGCGATGAGTTCGGGGATTTCCTGAATGGCCTTTTGCTCTTGGAGCAGCCGGGGGTCGATCTTGATGCGATCTGGCATCTTCTTTTCAGGGACCGCGCGCGCGGTGCCGCCGAAGACGGTGTTTATTTTGTCAATGCTCACATAGAGCAGACCATGAAAGCCAAACGAAAGAATTAGAGCGAACATGATCCACCATTTGAGACTCCAGTCCTCGCGCGCACGGAAGGCGGCGCGCGGAGTGCTGCTCCAGCCGGTGGATGAGGTGATCTGTGACATGTGTTGCGGATTGCGAGGCGGAGCATAGCACGTCGCCTGCCGCTGACATCTTCCATTCTGGTAAAAACTGCCCTCGTCTGGGGCACCTGATCAGCCCGGCTCATGCCTTTCATGAGGAAAATCTCCTTTGCCAAAGCGGGCATGGGGGGTATGGACCAACCCCAAATTATGAGCAAAAAAAGTGACTTCGGATTGATCGGCCTCGCTGTGATGGGCCAAAACCTCGTTCTCAACGTGGAGAGCCGCGGCTTCCA
This sequence comes from Prosthecobacter sp., assembly GCA_044361885.1. Taxonomy (GTDB): domain Bacteria; phylum Verrucomicrobiota; class Verrucomicrobiia; order Verrucomicrobiales; family Verrucomicrobiaceae; genus Prosthecobacter. The sequence continues at coordinate 1,585 of JBIKIA010000619.1, forward strand.
GGTGAGCGTCTATAACCGCACCACCAGCGTGACGGATGAATTCCTCGCCAAACATCCTGGCAAGGCCCTCGTCGGAGCCCACACCCTGGAAGAATTCGTCGAGAGCCTCGCCACGCCGCGCAAGATCCACATCATGGTGAAATCCACCGCTGTCGTCGATTCAGATCGCGATGCCGTGGATGCCGTGATCGAGCAGCTCATCCCTCTCCTCGCCAAAGACGACATCATCATCGATGGCGGCAACAGCTTCTACAAGACCACCGAGCGCCGCGACGTGTATCTCGCCGAGAAAGGCCTCCGCTTCATCGGCGCAGGCGTCTCCGGCGGTGAAGAAGGTGCCCGCAAAGGCCCCTCCATCATGCCCGGCGGCCCTGCCAGCACCTGGGAGGTCATGAAGCCCATCTTTGAATCCATCGCCGCGAAGGTCGATGGCGAGCCCTGCGTCATCCACATCGGTCCCGGCGGAGCCGGTCACTATGTGAAGATGATCCACAACGGCATCGAATACGGTGACATGCAACTCATCTGCGAAGCCTACAACATCTTCAAGCACGCTGGCTTCACCACCGACGAGATGGCCGCCATCTTCAACGAATGGAACGAAGGTGCCATGCAGAGCTACCTCATCCAGATCTCTGGCAAAGCGCTCGAACAGAAAGACCCCGAGACCGGCGCATCCATCGTCGAACTGATCGTCGATAAAGCCGGCCAGAAAGGCACCGGTCAGTGGACCCTCATGAATGCTGCGGAAAACGCCATCGTCATCAGCACCATCAACGCCGCTGTCGAAGCCCGCATCCTGAGTTCCAAGAAGAAAGCCCGTGTCGCCGCCAGCAAGCTGCTCACCGGCCCAGCGGTCAACATCACCACCGTCAAAGCCGAGCTCGTGAAGAAAGTCCACGACGCCCTCTACGCCTCGAAAATCATCAGCTACGCCCAGGGACTCGATCTCATCAAATCCATGGGTGAAGCCAAGAAATGGGGCCTCGACCTCGGACGCATCGCCAGCATCTGGCGCGGTGGTTGTATCATTCGTGCCCGCTTCCTGAACCGCATCACCGACGCCTATCGTGAGAACCCCGAGCTGAGCAATCTCATGCTCGCCCCGTTCTTCATCGACGTGCTCAGTCAGACCCAGCAAAACTGGCGTGAAGTGGTCAGCCTCGCCACGCTGAACGGCATCCCATGCCCCGCGTTCTCCGCGTCCCTCGGCTACTACGACAGCTACCGCGCCGAGCGTCTCCCCGCCAACCTTCTCCAAGCTCAGCGCGACTTCTTCGGTGCACATACTTATGAACGCACCGACAAACCCGAAGGCCAGATGTTCCACACGGAATGGCCCGAAGTGATCGGTTAATCCCGCAAGTCCAATCACAAAGAAGAGATGCCTTGTCGATCAGGGCATCTCTTTTTTGTCTACTTCAGCTTTTGACTTGTAGTAGTTGTTCCTCAGCCGCCATGGCAGGCTGTTGAGAGCCAGTTCTGTTTCCTTTGACAGAGATGTCTTCCCTATAGAAAACAGAGTGTTCAGCGGTTAATCCGAAAACCTATCTAAT
>JBIKIA010000403.1:0-4804 GCA_044361885.1 Prosthecobacter sp.
CTCGATCATTTCCAGGCCTTTGTTGAAGAGCGTCGCCGAGTCGATGGTGATCTTCCGGCCCATGGTCCAGGTCGGATGTTTCAAAGCCTGCGCGAGCGTGACGTGCGGAAGTTGATCAGCCGGAAGCTGGCGGAAGGGGCCGCCGCTGGCGGTGAGTAGGATGCGCCGCACGGCATTGTCGCGATGCCCTTCGAGGCATTGGAAGATGGCGTTGTGCTCGCTGTCCACGGGCAGGATGTCCACGCCTTTGCGGCGCGCGGCTTCTGTGACGGCTTCGCCCGCCATGACGAGGATCTCTTTGCTTGCTACGGCGAGGTGTTTGCCTTCTTCAATCGCCGCAAGCGCTGGCGCGAGGCCCGCGACACCGACGATGGCCACGAGGACCATGTCCGCATCACTCGCGCGGACGAGATCGACGAGGCCGCTGGCACCGACATGCAAAGTGACATCGGAGGGCAGGAGCGAGCGTGCTTTGGCAGCAGCGGCTTCATCGGTCAAAGCGACCTGCTTCACGCCAGTCTCACGCACCTGAGCGACGAGGGCATCGACACTGCGCGCTGCGGCGAGACCGACGATCTCCATCCGCTCGGGGATATCCTGCGCCACCTTCAGCGCGCTGGTGCCGATGGAGCCCGTGGAGCCGAGGAGGAGGACTTTGCGCCGCTTGATCATGCTTTGCTCCATGCCTCAGGCCGTGATGATCTCCAAATAAAAGTAAAACACCGGCGCGGTGAAAAGCAGGCTGTCCGTGAGATCGAGGATGCCGCCGATGCCGGGGAACTTGTGCCCGCTGTCTTTGATGGAGACGCAACGCTTGAGCACGGACTCGGCGAGATCACCCGAAACAGCCGTGGCGCAGATGACGGGTGCGAGCAGCAGGCCATTCAGCCAGTTCAAGGGCGCGAGTTTTGGGCCCGCCAGCCAGATCAAGATCGCTGCGGCACCCAAAGAACCGAGGAAGGCTCCGACGAGACCTTCCCAGGACTTCGCGGGGCTGATGTGCGGGATCATTTTGTGCTTCCCGAAGAGCACGCCCACTGCATACGCGCCCATGTCGCTGAACTTCGTGACGACGATGAGGTAGATCACGAGAAACAGCCCGGTCATACTGCTGCCATCTGGTTTGAAATACATGAGCCGCACAATGAAGCCGAAGAAGATCACCGTGTACACCACGCCAAAGACCGCATGGAAGATGCGCTGAAGCGTGACGATACCTTCGAGTTGATGCCGGTAACAAAGAAGGAACGATCCATGCACAGCGGCCGTCAGCGCCGCGAGTTCCAGCCACATAGGGGCTGCTGACTTATGCTGCATGACCCACCAGGTCATCGTGATCCAGTAGCCCAGGCAGATGCAGAGACCGAGCAGGTTGAAGCCGCGCGCCTGATCATCCAGCCGCAGCAGGCGGTAGTATTCAAAGGCACCTGCCACGCCAAAGAAGCCTGTGAGCAGCACGATGACCCAGTGGCTGTTCCACTGCACCGCTCCCGCGATGATGGCCCACAGGATCAGGGTGCTGAGAAGCCGGGACGCAAACACACGGCGCTTACTCGGAGCTGGGGCAGGTGTGGCTGGGGTCATGCAGGTTGGTTGGCGGAAAGGCGCGTTATTTGAGCAGGAGGCCGAAAAACTGCAATCATGGAGTGTGTGCCAGTTCACTGCATCATCGCCTGCGGGGTGTCCTCTTTGAAAACAAAGGGTCGCAACTCGGCAAAGCGGGGCGCACGCAGGAAGGGATCTTCATCCAGCGTCCTTTCGGCGAGCTGCCGGGCGATGCGGACGAGCCGGGTGTCGGCGAGCAACTCGGCGAACTTCAGTGGAGCCTGACCGCTCTGCGCCTTGCCCAGGACATCGCCGGGGCCGCGTCGTTTGAGGTCTTCTTCGGAGATAAGGAAGCCGTCGGTGGTCTCTTCCATGATGGCGAGACGGCTTTTAGCCTCCTCTTCTTTATCGGGAACGAAAAGCACGCAGTAGGAGGTGTGCTCGCCACGCCCGATGCGACCTCGGAGCTGATGAAGTTGAGCGAGCCCGTAGCGCTCGGCGTGATGCACATACATGACCGTGGCATTCGGCACATCGACGCCGACTTCGATCACGGTAGTGCTGACGAGCACGTCGAGCTTCGCGGCGCGGAAATCGCGCATGACGAGGTCTTTTTCCTCTGCGCTTAGTTTGCCATGCAGCAAGCCGACACTGAAGTTCGGCAGCAGCTTGCACCACTCCTCGTAGCCTTTCTTTGCGGCAGTGACATCGAGCTTCTCTGACTCCTCGATCAAAGGATAGACAAGGTAGGCCTGGCGACCTTCATCGAGCTGCTCGCGCAGGAACTTCGCTGCATCGGCCTGCTTTGAGGCAGGCCGTACCTTGGTGATGATCTTCCCGCGTTCCTTCGGGCGTTCGTCGATGGTGGAGACATCGAGATCGCCGTAGATCGTCAGCGTCAAAGTGCGTGGGATGGGAGTGGCGGTCATCACCAGCACGTCGGGCGTGTTGCCTTTCTGGATGAGCTTCGCCCGCTGAGCCACGCCGAACTTGTGCTGCTCATCGATCACCACGAGTCCGAGGTTCTTCACCAGATCTTCGTCATGCAGTAGCGCGTGGGTGCCGATGAGGATCTGGTTTTTGTTCGACATCTTCCCCGTCAAAAGCTCCACACCTCCTTCTTCGGCACGGGTGCCAGTGCGCAGCGCCACATTGAGACCGAGAGGCTCCAGCCACTTACGCGCGGTTTGGAAATGTTGCTCAGCGAGAATCTGAGTCGGGGCCATGAGCGCGGCTTGTTTGCCCGACTCGACCGCCCCCAGCATCGCGGCGAAAGCCACCACCGTCTTGCCGCTGCCGACATCGCCATGCAGCAGGCGATTCATTGGGGCGTTGCTCGCCATGTCGCGCTGGATCTCCTCCAGCGAGCGCTTCTGCGCGCCGGTCATTTCAAAGGGCAGCGCTTTTTCAAAATCCTGCACCAGCGGCCCCGCCACATGCGAGTGCCCACCAGACTCCAGCACCGCGCGGCGACGCCGCACGACGCGGAGTTGATAGCCATAAAACTCCCCCAGGGCGAGGTAGCGACGTGCCTTCTCCAGATCCTCCATCGTCGCTGCGAAATGCACCGCCTTCAGCGCGCGTGCTCGATTCCAGCCCGCGAACTCGCCCGCCTCACTAGGCTTCGGCAGCACATCAGAAGCGAAGTCATCACCCAAGCCCTGCACGATATACCATGCCGCCGTGCGCAGCGTCTTCTGTGTCACGCCCGCCTTCAGCCGATACACCGGCGTGATGCGGCCCGAGTGGATCGTCGTGGTGCCTTCTTCCTCCAGCACTTCATATTCAGGATGATCCATCGAGAGCCGGCCTTTGAACTCCTTGATCTTCCCATAAACAATCAGCCGCTGCCCCTCCGCGATCACGCGACTCATGAAAGGCATGGACCACCAGCGCAGCGTCAGCAGTTGGCCAATCGACGCACCGCCCGAGGGCTCCACCTGCGCCTCGAACATCCCGCCGCGTCCGCCGAAGAACTTGTTTCCCGTCTTCGTCACCAGCACCTGATGACACACCGGCACATCGCTCACTTGAAATGAAATGGCGTCATCCCGCGTGCGATCTTCATGCCGGAAAGGCAGCCAAGAGATCACATCGCGCACCGTCGTGATACCTTCCTTCTCCAACGTCTTCACCATCCGCGACAGCAGATCGGGGACAGTGTTGAGTGGTGAATCGAGAGTCAGGGGCATGGCGGGATTAAAAGTGAGCAGCGCTCAGTTCTCAGTGCTTAGTTCAAGTCTTGAAGTTGCCAAAGAACAAGGATTGAATCCTGTCATCCCATGAAAACCGGTCTCCTCCTCGATCCTCTCTACACCGACCACGATCCCGGTCCCGGCCATCCCGAGTGTCCGCTGCGCTACACGGCGATCATGAAGGCACTCACCACCTCTGATTTGCTGCCAAAGCTGGCTTCCATCCCAAGTCGTGCCGCTGAGATACCGGAGATCGAGCGCTGCCATCCGCGTCATTACATCAAGCTTGCCCGCGATGAAGTCGCCGCTGGGCTCGACACGCTCAGCACGGGCGATACAAACATCTGCGAGAAGAGCTACGACATCGCCACGCGTGCCGTGGGTGGTGTGCTGAATGCTGTAGATGCCATCATGTCTGGCAAACTCACCCGCGCCTTCTGCGCCGTGCGTCCGCCGGGACATCATGCGCGGCCGAGTCAGGGTATGGGCTTCTGCCTCTTCAACAACATCGCCCTCGGTGCCCGCCATGCCCAAAAGAAGCACGGCGCGGCGAAGGTCGTGATCGTCGATTGGGATGTGCATCACGGCAACGGCACGCAGGACATCTTCTATGAGGATAGCAGCGTCTTCTTTGCCAGCACGCATCAGAGCCCCTGGTATCCCTTCACCGGTCATGCCGAGGAAGTCGGCGCGGGCAAAGGCAAGGGCAGCACGATGAACTTCCCTTTGCCTGCTGGCACTGGCATGAAGCAGATCCGCGAGGCTTTTGAAACCAAGCTCCTGCCTGCCATCGCCGCCTTCAAACCCGACCTCATCATGATCAGCGCAGGCTTCGACTCACGAGTCGATGACCCGCTCGGCCAGTTCAAGCTCACCGACGATGACTTCGCTTCATTGACGAAGCTGCTCATGCAGGCTGCCGACGAGCACTGCCAGGGTCGCCTCGTCTCCGTTCTTGAAGGTGGCTACAATCTCAGCGGCCTCGCCAGTGCGGTGACCTCGCATGTTGGGGCGCTGGCCCGGTGAGATGTATCACCGGGCATAGGCTTCCGGTGATCAGGCTT
>JBIKIA010000404.1:0-4800 GCA_044361885.1 Prosthecobacter sp.
GGAGATGGCTCCGTGTCCGCCGTGACACCCGCCTTCACTTTCATGATCGGCGGCTTTGCTCCCGCCACCAGCTTCACACGCACGTTCGCAATGCGTTTCCGTATCACCACCGATGCTACCGTGGGTGCAGAGGGTGCCGCCACGGATGGAGAGGTGCATGACGGGCTGTTGAGCTTCGGCTTCAACGTCTCTTATGACTTCGCTGATCTCGACTTTGGGGATCTGCCTGCCGGTTACAAAACGATGCGCGCGGACAATGGCGCACGTCACGTCATCACTCAGCAGCTTTTCCTCGGCATGACGGTGCCGGATGGGGAACCCGATGGTCTGCCTTCCGCACCTGCGAATGGCGATGACGCCGATGCTGCGGATGATGAAGATGGCATAACGCCCTCCTCGATCCACGCAAACCCAGGCCTTCCTGTGAAGTTCCCCGTCCGCGTCAACAACGTCACAGGTGGTCCGGCCAAGCTCTATGGCTTCACCGACTGGAATGTGGATGGCGACTTCCTGGATGCGGATGAAACAGCCTCTCTCATGGTCCCGAACGGCACCGCAGGCATCGTCCTTCTTCCTTGGAATGTGCCCGCGACAGCCAGCATCACGCAGCCCGTCGCTGTGAGACTGCGGCTCGCCACAGCCACGACTCTCGGCGCTGTCGGCCCAACCGGAGATGGTGAGGTGGAGGACTACTTCATCGAAGTCACTGACCCGCAATATGACTTTGGTGATCTGCCAGACAGCTTACCCGGCACTGTGCCCGGTGTGGTCACCAATCACACCACCGTGACTCAGGCCGACTATCGCACGCGACTCGCGGACGGCGGGCCACGTCACATCATCCGCCCTGACTTGGTCTTGTTTGATGATTCAAATCCATCCAGCATCCAGATCGATGCTGAGGCAGATGGTGGCACTGACAACATCACGGGGCTGGCCAGCGAGTCGCCAGTCTATTGTTCGGTGACTCGTAGCACCTTGAGCAACCTCACCTCAGCCACTGCTGATCTAAGCATGGAAATCATGGCATCGATCGCTTTGAAGAATGAGACCGGCACCACCGCCACCCTTTATGGCTTTATGGATGCGAACAATGATGGTGACTTTACGGATGTGGGTGAGACCACGACACTCGCCATACCAAGCGCAGCCGGCTACAGCGCCGTGATCCTTACTTTCTCGCCCGAGTTCGTGCTGACCAGACCCCACACCTCATTCTCCAAAACTGTTCCCATCCGCTTCCGCCTGAGCACCAGCAGCTCTCTGGGGGCAGATGGACTGGCACCAGACGGTGAAGTGCAGGATGAAAAGCTCTCCTTCAGCTTCTCCTGCGACCAATGGTGGCCCAAAGATTCCGGTCAGCCGCTCGGCGACCTCATGGATAAAGGCAGCAACAGCCGCATGGATGGCAGCAAGCACTTCGGTCAGGGCCAGCAGGCCACGGATGAAAAATGGACCATCGGCCAGACCGAGTTCACCGGGCCAAATCCACTGCTCAACACCAGCTTCCTTGATTCGCTCGGCTCCGGCCTTGTGCAGTATTCACATCGTGCGCGCTTCCAGGATGGTTCGTTGCACGCGCACCTCGGCTTCCTGAAAGTGCGTGATCTCAGCAGCTATCGCAGCTTCATGAGCGGCAACCAACTCACGGGTGACACAGACACACCCGAAGCTGACTCCGATGGCGATGGCGTGAGCAACTTCGATGAATTCGCCTTCGGCACGCATCCAGGTCAGCCAAGTCAGCGACCATCCTTCAAACCAGAGGCAGCCAGCAATGGAGCTGGCGGCAGACATCTCGTGCTGCCTTATCTCCGCCGCACAGGCGGCACGATGAACGGCACCACCTATCAAACTCCAGAGATCATCTATCAGCCTCAAGCCACGCTCGACTTCTCCTCCTGGGATACCCCGATGGAAGTACCACTCACGCTTCCACCAGGCCTGCCTACTCCGCCCTCCGGTTATGAATGGGGAGCCATCCGGCTGAACGTACCCTCCCATCTTCCTCAGCGTGGATTCGTGCGGCTGATCACGGAGACGCCTTGATCCTCGCGTGGCAGGCGGCTATTCCCTCTGCCATGCGCGCCCTCATCCAACGTTCGAAGCAGGCCTCTGTCACCATCGCCGGAGAAATGACGGCGTGCATCACGCACGGGCTGGTGGTGCTGCTCGGCGTGGAGCACGATGATGTCGTGGATGACGCGGAGTGGCTGGCGGGAAAGATCGCCCAGATGCGCATCTTCAGCGATGCCGAGGGAAAGATGAATCTCAGCGTGAAGGACGTGGGCGGCAGCGCGCTGGTGGTGAGCCAGTTCACGCTTCATGCCAGCACGAAAAAAGGCAACCGCCCCGGCTTCACCCGCGCCGCAAGGCCCGAGCACGCGATCCCACTTTATGAGCACTTCATCCAGTTACTGCTGCGTGAGGTGCCGGTGAAGAGCGGCTCCTTCGGTGCAGACATGCAGGTGGCGCTGATCAATGACGGCCCGGTGACCATCTGGATGGACTCGCGGGCTAAGGAGTGATCGCCACAGCACCCGCAAACATGGCCCGAAGGCGAGTGCATTTGCCTCTGCCACCAGATCAGAGGGCCTTTTTTGAGAGCAAGATCCGCCCTGTGCTGGTGAAGCAACGAGCTGCATTACGTCGATTGAATCACGATTTCCACAGCTAGCCCGCCACCCTCGCGATTCCGTGCCGTCACTGTGCCGTCGCAGGCTTCGATGCAGCGCTTGGTGATGGCGAGACCGAGGCCACTGCCACCGGTGTTGCGACCACGAGCGGCTTCGGGGCGGTAGAAGGGTTCGAAGAGACGTGCGAGTGAATCGGCGGGCACACCTGGGCCTCGATCGAGGACTTGGATAATCACTCGATCGTTTTGTAGCTTCCCATGGATCTCGATGTCTTTGGCGTAACGGACGGCATTGCGTAAAACATTGCCCAAAGCGCGATCCAAGGCCGAGCGCAGTGTGTGGAGCTTCAGGTCCTCAACTTTAGCGTGGATCTCACATTCCGGCGCTTCGCGAGCGATGACTTGGTCGATGATTTCGCGCAGATCGAAAGTCTCAGCGGTTTCGCGCTCGGGCAGCGTCGCCGCTTTGGAAAAGGCGAGCACCTCCTCCACAAGCCTGGCCATGTGCTGGAGTTCGTTGTCGAGCTTTTTGAGGTAAGTCGCCTGATCAGGTGTGCTGCGCTGCTCCACGACACCGAGGGCCATCTGCATTCGCGCAATAGGTGAGCACAGCTCATGCGCGACATCTGCAGTGATCCGACGTTGTTGCGCGACGTAGTCTCCGAGCTGCGCGGCCATCGTGTTTACGGAGGTGGAAAGCTCTCCGAGCTCATCGTTTCGTCCGCTTGTGATGCGTTCGTCGAACTTGCCGTGGGCGATTCGTCCGGCGGCTTCATTCAGTGAACGAATAAAACCTGTCATGCCACGAACGAAGGGCATCCAGATCAGCGCGGAGATGACGAGCGCTGCGGCCGCGAGTCCAATCCAGGGCCAGAGATCAATGAACAAGCCACCACCGGTGATGCTACCAGAAACCATCAGCAACGTGAGTGAGCGGCCGTCGAGGCTGTGTGTCAGATCGAGATGCACGCCTGCGAAGTAATCGGCGGGATCACCAGCTCTCATCATGAAGCGTGGCTTCGGCGGTGCATCGGACGGGCGCTTGGTGATAGGACCTCGCGGCCGACGCGGCACAGTTTCGCCCGGAGGTCGTCTGTCGATGAGCTTGGGCATCAACTCGGACGGCACCTTCACCTCACTGCCGAATACTTGCTGACCACTGTTCTTGAAGAGAGCAAACCTGACGCCGTTCGTGAGGCCGAGATCATGTAGTTTCTGATTCCACTCAGTTTCAGGAGCGCGTGACAACTCCTGAGTCACTCGATCACCGATGGCCGTGATTCGATCCCCCGGCTCGCCTGCAAGCATCCAATCGAGCCCCAGCTTGAACTGCGCCTGCATGAAGCCGAACCCGAGCACGGCCAGCACCACTAGGTTCACGAGGAACCAAAGCAGGATCTTCGAATAGAGTGGTAGTTTGAGGCGGCTCATCGTCCAGGTGTCACGAGTTGATAGCCATAGCCACGCACGGTCTTGATGAAGCGCGGCTCCTTTGGGTCATCACCGAGTTTTTTGCGCAGGGTGGAGATGTGCATGTCAATGGCACGGTCGAAGACATCCCATTCGCGGTCAGCGACTTCTTCAATGAGTTGCTCCCGCGTCTTCACGCGACCATGTGCCTTTGCCAGGGACAAAAGCAGTCCGAACTCGGCTGGCGTGAGTTGCAAAGGCTCGTCGCCGAGCACAACGGCGTGTGACTCTGGATTGATGCGCAACCCGCCGACCACGATTTCCTTGATTGGAACAACAGGAGACGTTTCCGAAATCCAACCCGTACGGCGCAGCAAGGCACGGAGCCTTGCAAGCAGCTCGCGTGAAGAGAACGTCTTCGGCAGATAGTCATCCGCCCCGAGTTCCAGCCCCACGATGCGGTCCACCTCCTCGCCGCGCCCGGTCAGCATCATCACAGGCACTTTTGACTTCACGCGGATTCGCCGCAGCACCTCAAAGCCATCGCAGCCCGGCATCATGACATCGAGGATGATGGCGTGCCATGGCTCGCTCGTGGCACGCTCAGCCCCATGCACACCATCGTGCTCCATCTCGACCTCAAAGCCCATCGGCTTCAAGTAATCGGCCACGAGCTGGCAGAGCTCGGAGTCGTCGTCGATGATGAGGAGGCGCATGAAGCAATGTGCCCGATTTTGATTACCGGGCCATCGTCT
>JBIKIA010000405.1:0-4791 GCA_044361885.1 Prosthecobacter sp.
CAGGTGCCGATCCCACAAATAAAGATCGAAGTAAACCGCGACCGCGCCGCCGCATACGGATTGCAGCCAGGAACACTCAATGAACAAGTCTCGACTCTGCTCGGCGGAAAGACCTTGGCCGAACTCCGCGAAGGTCAGCGCACGGTCGATCTCGTCATGCGCGTGCCGGAAAGCTGGCGTGATTCACCCGAGAAGCTTGGCGATCTCCTTATCGAGACCGACACCAAGCAGCGCATCCCTTTGCGACTCGTCGCCGACATCCGCGAAGGCAAAGGACCGAACGTCATCAATCGTGAAAACGCTCAACGCCGCATCGTCATCGCCGCCAACACAAGCGAGCGCGATCTCGAATCGCTCGTGCAGCAGTGGGACGCTGCGGTGAAGGAAAAGGTGAAGTTGCCTGAAGGCTACTTCCTCCGCTTCGAAGGCGAGTTTCAGGCGCAGCAGGCAGCGGCGAAGCGCATCGCGTTTTACTTCGTCCTCGTGCTGATCGCCATCACCATCCTGCTTTTCAGCTACTTCCGCAGCCTCTCGCTCGCTCTCCAAGTCATGCTGAACATCCCGCTCGCGCTCATGGGCGGCCTTGGCCTCACCTGGCTCCTCATCAACAACATCAGCATCGCCACCATCGTCGGCTTCATCGCTGTGGGCGGAGTCGCCGCACGCAATGGCATCATGATGATCAGCCATTACCTCCACCTCATGAAACACGAAGGCGAAGGCTTTACGCGCCAGATGATCATGCGCGGCACCCTGGAGCGACTCGTGCCCGTGCTGATGACAGCGCTCGCCGCCGGCATCGCCCTGATTCCGCTTCTGCTCGCCGCCCATGAACCCGGCAAAGAAATCCTGCATCCCGTGGCCGTCGTCATCGTCGGCGGACTCGTCAGCAGCACCCTGCTCGACCTCATGGTCACGCCTGCCGTGTTCTACCTCTTTGGCCGTAAGGCCGCGTTAAAGTCCATCCAAACCCACCCCCACCCATGAAAACCAAACTGCTCCTCCTCACCCTCATCTCCACCCTGACCTTCGCTCATGAAGGCGTCGAACGCGGCCCGAACGGCGGACGCATCGTCGAGTTCAGCAAAAACGAAACCATGCACGGCGAAGTCCTCGTCAAAGGCGACAAGTTCCACATCGCGCTGCTCGACAAGGACATGAAACCCGTCGCCATGGCTGAACAAACACTCACGGCCATCACCGGAGATCGTGAAGCACCTCAGAAGCTGGCTGTTGAAAAGGACGCCAAGGGCTTCGTTGTGCCAGTCATCAAGTCCGGCGACTGGCTGATCCTCCAGTTCAAGAGCGAGGCGAAAGCCAAAGCCATCACCGCCCGCTTCGAATACAACACCGCCATCTGCGAAGGCTGCCAGGCTCAGGAGTGGATCTGCAAATGTGAGCCTGAAGCTGAGAAGAAGTAACAGTTGCTCTACAAACTCGTCACCGAAAGCCGCACAAAACGTGTGGGATGGGCGGGATCGGTGGCGGGGTAGATGTCTGTCACGGTGATTTGTCGGGTGTCGCCGATGAGGCGCTCGCTCACGGCAGCACCGGGGGTGACGATGCTGAAGTTCGCGCCGCCGACGCTCTGGGCGAGGTCGATCCAGGGGCCGGTCAGTGAATCCGACGCTTGTAGTTTCAGTGTGAGATCAGGGCGGGAGCGGGCGCAGGAGAAGGTGGCCTGGAGCTTGTTTCCACTGCCCATGGCGGACTGCATGGCGAGCGTGCGACCTGTGTTTTCACCGCTCGGATTGGCGTGCAGGGCGTAGTCGAGCAGGTTGCTGGTGCCGTTGCCATTCGGGTCGGCGTCATCGGCTGCATTGCCGGTGTTTGCCGTGGTGCCGAAGTAGGCTTTCCTCCAGGCTTCACGCTGGGTGACGGGCGTGGTGCTGAAGCTGAAAGTGCCGATTTGCAGGGTGTCGATCATGGCCGTGTAGGAAAGGAGATCTCCTGATGAATAGAGATCGCCACTGATGGCGACATTGCTGCCATTCACTGTGACGGTGACGTTTTTGGTGAGGAAGACGGGTGTGCTGCCCATGACGTTGCTGTAAAAGACCCAGCCCGTGTAGCCAGGCCCCGGCGGTGTCTCGTATTGCAGATGAAAGTCACCCAGGGCGATGTAGCGGCCCGAGTTCGGGTAAGAGAGGAAGGCGTCGTTTGAGTAGAGGAAGCACAATCCGCCGCCGAAACCGATGACGCCTGTGGCTGTGGCAGGTGATCCGTTGGAGTCGATGGTGAAGTCTGTGCTGACGGGGCTGCGGAAGCCGTCAACGGGAGGCGGCGCCGTGTCATACACGTTAAAGAGCAGGCCAGTGGTGCGTGTCGGCGCGGCATTGTAAGTGGCGCGGAACTGGCGGATGTCCACGGACCAAACTGGGACGGTGGCAGTGCCGACATTAGAGACAGGCCTCATGCCATTCAGATCAGGCCGGAGTCCGTTCCCTACCAGTCTGCGCCCGACCATGTCTTCCAAGCTGAAGTATCGCCCGAGCACGATGTGTGGCTGTCCAGGCGTCATCGTGAGGCCGTAGCCAGAATACAGACCTGGATCAGCACCGGTGGCAAAGGCTCCTGCGTCTAGGTTTAAAATGAGCGAGCCGCTATGCACCGCGACAGGTGCGGCGGCACAGGTCGAGGCGAGGCTAAAAAGAGCGAGAGCGGTGGCGAGTGAAGACAACTTCATGGGAGACCGCCACGGTGGGTCATGAACCCAAGTGCTGTCAGTCGTAAACCCGCGCCTGCGACATCATGCCGCACTTGATCAGCCGTTGGGCGGGAACTTTCGCAGTTTCCGCTGGAGTGAGCGGCGGTGCATTCCTAGCACGGCGGCGGTCTGGCTGACGTTGCCATCATTATCCGTGAGCACGCGCTGGATGTGCTCCCACTCCAGCCGATCCAAGGAGGGTGTGGCGATCTCGGTTTCCTCCTGCGGGGCAGATGGATCACGCTGCAAGGCGGCGAGGATCTGATCCGCATCGGCGGGCTTGGTGATGTAATCCCACGCGCCCTGCCGCACGGCCTCCATGGCGGTGGCGATGCTGGCATAGCCGGTCAGGATCAGCACGCGCAGTTCAGGCCATTCCGCACGCAGTTCACGCAGGCAGACGAGTCCGCTGGCGGCGGGTAGTTTTAAATCCAGCACGGCCGCGTCGGGCTTCAGCTCGGCAGCAGCAGCGGGGGCCTCTTCGGCGCTTTCGACGGCTGAGACGGTGTAGCCACGGTCTCTCAGAGCACGCGCGAGCCGGTGGAGATAGGTGCTGTCATCATCGACGAGCAGGATGCGCTGGATCAAGAGGCTCATGACTCGATGAGGGTGGCGGGAAACTCAAAGCTGGCGCTCGTGCCGCCGCCTTCACGCAGTTGATGCGAGATTTCTCCACCGAGCTGGAGAGCAAGAGTGCGCACGAGGAAAAGGCCGAGTCCCATGCCCTGGCGCGGCGGTTTGGTGGTGAAAAAAGGTTCGCCAGCGTGCTTCTGTGCTGCGGCGGACATGCCGGGACCGCGATCCAGAACGGTGAAGCGGAGCTGCCCATGCTCATGAGAGATTTCCAGCTCTACAGTTTGGCCTTGGGTGTCAGCTTCGCAGGCATTGTGAATGAGGATGATGAGTGACTGCACCACGGGTTGTTTTGGCAGATACAAAGTCACGCCCTGAGTGAGATCGCGGATGACGAGCCGCGCATTCAAGGCCGCAGGCATCGCGGCTCTCAAGTCGCTGATGAGCACCACCGCTGAGCAGGGCTCTGGCGCATCGCCTGTGCCGGAGGTGGAGCGCCGATCCAGCCTGTCCAGGATGGTGCGGCAGCGTTCCACTTCCTGGCGGATGAGGGTGGCGTCTTCCAGCGGTCCCGGTGCGGGCAGCTTTGCCAGCGCCACTTCCAGCTCATGGCTAGCCACAGCGATGGTGCCCAGGGGTGAGCCCACCTCATGAGCGACGCCCGCCGCGAGAGCTGCGAGCGCGCTGAACTGATCTGCCCGCGCCGCTCGTGTCTCGGCCTCCGCCAGTGCGGCATCACGCGAGCGCAGGCTGCGGTGCATCCGTTGCACAAAGTAGGCGATGCAAAGCGCGGTGAGGAAAAACGCGACCGCCATGCCTTGCAGATGCAGTCCATAACCGGGACAGCCGATCTCCCCGATGCCGCCAGGACCTTTTAAAGGCAGGCCATGATAAAAGATGTACATGTAAGCTCCAGCCGAGAGAGCGACGATGAGCGAAAGCCAGCGAACTCCCAGCGACATGGCTGCCAGCGCGATGAGCACGAGGTAAAAGCTGGAGAAGGGATTCGAGGCACCGCCGGTGAGATAGATCAGCACCGTCAGCAGCAGCACATCCGCCGCGATCACGGTAGCTACGGTCCATTCTCGGTGCGGAGCGTCATGCTTGGTAATGGCCAGCAGGATGATGTTTGAAACAGCGGTAAAGCCGATCACGGCCAGCAGTGGCAGCCAAGGCAGCTCCAGCT
The DNA here is from genome assembly GCA_044361885.1 of Prosthecobacter sp. GTDB lineage: Bacteria > Verrucomicrobiota > Verrucomicrobiia > Verrucomicrobiales > Verrucomicrobiaceae > Prosthecobacter. The sequence goes on from JBIKIA010000405.1 coordinate 4,467, forward strand.
TCAGCACGCCACCGGCGATCGCCAGCGTCACCATCTGCCCGGCCATGCCCACCCAGCGCAGTCCCAGCAGCCAGCGCAGCGTGATGGTGGTGATGGAGGGAACGGTGTTGGCCATGGTTGTCATGAGGAGTCGAAACGAACTCGGCATCAAAAGGCCAAGACGCCTCACTTGTTCTGCTCAGCATTCATACTTTTGGCGCTTTCAGGCATGGTAAAGCGATGACGAATGTGTGGGTGCGACATTATGCCGCAGGGCATGAATCGAAGAGGCGTGTTAGGAAGCGCGTCAGCCCGAACCAAGTAATCTCCCGCCATGAACTCCCGG
>JBIKIA010000045.1:0-15614 GCA_044361885.1 Prosthecobacter sp.
TCGGGCATGTCTTCAGCACAGGTGGCGGTGGGTTGGCGGGACTCGGTGTCGTGGGATTGACCGGGCAGAAAGCTCAGGGAGTGACGGGTTCCTCCAATCCCGTGGGTGACCCCTTTGACATCGATTATGTGGCTCATGAGATGGGACATCAATTCGGCGCAGATCATACCTTCAACTCCACGGCTGGCAGTTGTGGCGGTGGCAATCGCAATGCTTCGACGGCTTATGAGCCTGGCAGCGGCACCTCGATCATGGCTTATGCGGGCATCTGTTCTCCGCAAAATCTAGCCCCCAACAGCGACGATTACTTCCACAGCATCAGCTATGATGAGATCGACAGTCATACCTCGACGGCACCAGGGAATGTGGGCGTGGCCACTGCCACTGGGAATTCGCCTCCTGTCATCGCCGCGCTGGCCAGCTACACCATCCCCCAGCAGACACCTTTTGCACTGACGGCCTCGGCCACCGATGCGGATGCTGGGGACGTGCTGACCTACGGTTGGGAGGAGTTTGATCTCGGCGCGGCTCAAGATCCCTCGGCGGCTCCGCGTGACAATGGCTCGTCGCCGCTGTTCCGCTCCTATGATCCCAGCCCGAGTCCGACGCGGCTCTTCCCCTCGCTGACTTACATTCTGAATAACGCCAACGTGCCGCCTGCCACGGTGGGCTCTTTTATCAGTGGCGAGTTTCTACCGACGACCAGCCGCACCATGACCTTTCGGGTGACGGTGCGTGATAATCACCCCGCTGGCGGCGGCTCGAACTATGCCTCGACGACTGTGACCTCGACGACTGCTGCCGGGCCTTTTGCCCTCACCTCACAGGGAGCAGCGGTGACGATCGCTGGGGGCACGCTGCAAACGGTGAACTGGTCCGTCGCAGGCACCACAGCGGCTCCGGTGAACTGCGCCGATGTCAAAGTCTCTCTGTCCACCGATGGCGGCAATACCTTCCCCGTCGTGCTGGCGGAGAGCACCGCGAATGACGGAACTGAGGAAGTGACCATTCCAGATTTGGGCCATGTGGCCACGACCCAGGGCAGGATCAAAATCGAGGCCGTGGGGAACATCTTTTTCGACATCTCGGATGCGAATCTGACCATCACCACGACCAACACGGCTCCGGTGTTGAGCATGGCGGGCAGTGTCACCGTTCAGCGCGGCACGCCCACGCCGACGGTGGCCACCGTGGGCACAGTGACAGATCTGGATACACCGCTCACAGCCACGATCACCAACGCCCCAGCAGATACGGTCATCACCGCCAGCATTTCTGGCACGAATATTGTGGTCAGTGCACGGGCGGAAAACTCGATCACCACCACCCGCAGCAGCCGAACATATCCTGTGACGCTGAGGGTGACAGACAGCGCGGGGTCGATGACTTCGGCCTCCTTTAATCTCATCGTCCAGCCGAATCCGGCCCCGACTCTGGGAGACTATGCGGATCAAAATCTTCTCAAAGGCATGAGCGTCACCGCCACACCGTCCAGTGCTCCCGCCGATGCCAATGACAATCTAGGAACCTCTCCAGCCACTGTTTTTCCAGCGACTCTGCCAGGCGGAGGCACGCTGAGCATTGATCAGGCGACTGGAGTCGTTACCGCAGTGGCCCTGCCTGCCACCGTGGCTGGTGTGTACTCGATCCGAGTGACGCTGCAGGACACCAGCGGAGCTGCGGCGGTGAAAGGATTTAGCCTCACCGTGGCGGACTCTAGCCCTGTCATCGTGGCGGGCACGGCCTCAGCGCCCACGGCTGAAAATTGTCTGCCCGCGAATGCCGCTGTCGATCCTGCCGAAACCGTGACGATCAACCTGGGGCTCATGAACCAGGGTGGTGTGGCGAGCACAGATCTCGTCGCTACATTGCTAAACACCGGCGGCGTCACACCCATCACCACAAGCCAGAACTACGGCCAGATCAACCCTGCGGGTAATCAGACACGCCCCTTCACCTTCAGGGCAAGTGGCAGTTGTGGCGGCACGATTACAGCCACCCTTCAGCTTCAGGATGGTCTCTTGGATCTTGGAACGGTGAATTATGTTTTGAGACTTGGTGTGTCGCAGAATGCGGGCGGCACTTTGCAGAACTTCGATGCCGTCACCGCGCCTGCCCTGCCCGCAGGATGGACTGCCACCGTCGCCTCGGGGACTCCTTCCGCCTGGGCCACCACGACCTCGACGGTGGATACTGCGCCGAACTGTGTCTTTGCCACACCGACCACGAGCGTCAGCGACAATCGCCTGGATTCCGCGAGCTTCCCCGTCGTCTCCGCAACAGCCCAGGTGTCGTTCCGGCATCTCTGGAAAACGGAGACGGATTACGATGGTGGGGTGCTGGAGATCTCTATAGGCGGCGGAGCTTTCACAGATCTCATCACAGCGGGCGGCTCTTTCTCGGCTGGAGGCTATACGGGCACCATTGACCTTGATTACTCAAATCCGCTCGCCGGGAGAGCTGCGTGGACGGGAACTGTCAGCGCCTACACGACCACCACGGCCAATCTCCCAGCCTCGGCGGCCGGTCAAAATGTGCGACTCCGCTTCAGACTCGGCTGTGACACTTCGGTGAGTCCCTCCGGGTCCGTTTGGAGGGTGGACTCGATTTCTCTGGCAGACGTGAGCTACGCCTGTTGTGGCGAGGCCCCGGTCATCACCAGCCTCATGCCAGCCAGCGCCGCCTTCCAGACCTCCTACAGCCATACGTTCACCTCCAGCAGCACACCGCCGCCCACCTTCAGCCTCACCGCCGGGACTCTGCCCCCAGGGCTGGGCCTTGCCGGGGCCGTCCTCTCCGGCACACCCACGGCACCTGGAGTTTATCCAGGTATTACTGTGACTGCCGCCAACGGCCTGAATCCAAACGCCACCCAGACCTTCAGCTTCACCGTGGCAGATACCTATGAGCGCTATGTGGCAGCCTTTGGCTTCAGCGTGGCGAATACCGATCTCTCGGCGGACCCGGATGGGGATGGCATCCAAAACATCCTGGAATATGCCCTGAACTTGTCACCCCAGTTGTCGAGCCTGACAGGGCTTCCAGGCATCGAAAAGAAAACCTATGGGGCGAATGATTATCTTTCGATCAGCTTCACGCGCCTGACCACCGCCACAGACTTGACTTATGCGGTGCAGTCCTCCGCCGATCTGACCGGTTGGACGACCGTAGCCAGCAGCGTGGGTGGGGCACTGACGTCGGGTGGCGGATTCATTGGCGAAACAGGGACACCTCCGGCACTCAACGTCGAGGTGCGTGACACGACCGCCTTTAACGCCGTCACCTCGCCGCGAAGGTTCATGCGCCTGCTGGTTTTCAAAACAGCGCAGCCATGAGGCATTCAGGCTCGTTTTGTTTTCGCATTCTTTGGGAATAGCAAAGCTTGGGCTGTCTCGTACGTTGGTAGCAGCGTATCTCACCCCATGAAAACCGCCCTCAGTCTCCTCATTCTCATCGCCTCTCTCGTCCCCGCCTGCGCGGAGGACAAACCCGCCGCCACCGACAAAGCCATGCCCAAACCCGAAGTGACCCTCAGTGAAGCAGAATGGAAAAAGCGCCTTAGCGACGAGCAGTATCGTGTGACCCGCACCGCAGGCACTGAGCGCCCGTTTGGCCAGGTATACGAAGAGTTCGAGAAGCAGGGTGAGGGCACCTACTTCTGCGTTTGCTGCAATGCGGAGCTCTTCACTTCCAAAGAAAAGTTTCACTCCGGCTGCGGCTGGCCTTCTTTCTACGACGCCTCCAAGGCGAAGAACGTCTTGGAGCGCCGGGATGATACCCACGGCATGTTGCGCATCGAGACCGTGTGCAAACGCTGTGGTGCGCACCTCGGCCATGTCTTTGAAAAGGAGTCCGTCTCCGCCAACACGCCCACCAACCGCCGCTTCTGCATCAATGGCGTGGCGCTGAAGTTCGTGGAGAACGGCGGCGAAGCCCCGAAGCTCCTCGAACTCGGCTCCGCTGCGGTGGAAAAGAAGAAGGAAGAAGTGGCGAAGGAGGCCGGCGTCGAAGTGAAGAAGCCCTGAGATTCTTTGAGATCAGGATTGCCGCCGACCGGCAGGATCAGGTAACAAGCAAGTTGTGACCGGGTGATTCCGAAGTGGATCACCCGGTTCTGATTTACTGACATCGTCCCCATGCACCTCCTCCTCGTCGAAGATGACCCCGAACTCGCCCGCCAGATGACCTTCTGGATGGCTGAGGCAGGGCATTCCCTGCACTGGGTGGAGCGTGGGCAGGCGGCGCTGGACTGGCTGAAGGATCATTCCTGTGACGCGGTCATCCTGGATGTCGGACTGCCGGACATGGATGGATTCACCGTGGTGGAAACTCTGCGCAGCCAGCGAGTGCTCACGCCAGTGCTCTTTCTCACAGCGCGTGCTGGCGTGCCGGACCGAGTGCGTGGGCTGGCGGCTGGCGGGGATGATTATTTGACGAAGCCCTTCGCTGCAGAGGAGTTGCTCGCCCGACTAGATGCGCTGCATCGCCGTGCGGCGCAGGTGCAGCCGGACCGCCGCCGCGTGGGGAATTCCATCCTCGACCCGGTGAAGCGCCGCGTGACCTGCGGGAATGAGACCGTGGATCTTCAACCGCGCGAATGGACGCTGATGGAGGTGCTGATGAAGCATGAGGGGAGAATCGTGCCCAAGCAGTTCTTGCTCGAACAGGTCTGGGACATCCGCTTCGATCCCGGTACGAATGTCGTGGATGCCATGATCTGTCGTCTGCGCCGGAAGCTGGAGTCAGCCGGCAGCGACCTCCACATCGAAACCATCCGAGGGAAAGGTTATGCTTATAAGAAAGAGTCTGTTTGATCGCATCCCGTCCCAGTGGCGGCTGGCGGTGCTGCTAGCGCTCTTTGTGGGCACCAGCACGGCTCTGACACTCGTCTTTGTGCGCAGCACCGTGAGTCGTGACTTGAGGCATTTCGACACGGGGATCGTCATCGATGACCTCGTGGAATACGCGGCCATTTATGCCTCCAGCGGCATCCATGGCGTGCGGGAGGTCTTCCCCGCCGGGCAGCACAGTGACAGCAATGCGGTGCGCATCACCACTTCCACCGGAGAACTCCTGCTGGAGGACATCCCAGATGCCATGCGTCTCTACAAGTGGCCGTCAAAAGCACCTCTGGCAGAGCTGGAGAGGCAAAAAACGGTGCTACAGGAAATCACCGCCCCGGAGCTGGAATTCCGCCTCACCGTTGGTGCCACCAAGCTTCGAGATGGAAATATCCTTTGGTTCGGCCGCACGGATGCAGAGGCGCAGCGTTACCAACACAACATCAACGTGTATTTGTGGCTCGCAGGGATTCTGGCCGCTGCAGTGGCGCTGCTGCCGGTTATCTGGTATTCACACGAGGTGCTCATGCCAATCCGCGCCTTCACATCCAGCGCGAGACATTTGCATCTGCCTGAAGGCACGGCACGGCTCATGGCTCCGCGTGCCATTCCTGAGCTGAAAACCCTGGCCTCAGTGGTGAATGCGGGGCTTGATCAGATCCTCAGTCTCACGCGTGAGCTGCAAAGCACGAACGATCAGCTCGCCCATGAGCTGCGCACCCCGCTGGCGCGCATCCGGGGAAATTTGGAGACGCTGCTGGATAAGAGCGACAACGCCGATGCCCAGGATGCCGCGGCACGTAGCCTGGAGGAGATCGACCGCGCGGCGCAGCTCGTGCAGACCATCCTGACTGTGCGTGCGGGAGATCACGGGGCGCTGCGGCTCTATCGCCAGCAGACGCCCGTGCATGATTTGGTAAAGAACCTCGTTGATCTCTTCACCCCCGCCGCTGAGGATCGGCAGCTCACTCTCGGCATCGAGCAGGGGCTGGATGTGGTGCTGAACATCGACCGAGAACTGATCAATCAGGCCATCTCCAACTTGCTCGACAATGCCCTGGCCTACACGCCGAAGGGCGGGCATGTGACCCTGCGCTGGCAGGCCGAGGGCACGGGGGCAATCATTTTTGTCGAGGACACTGGGCCTGGCGTTCGCCCTGAGGAGATGGAAATGATCTGGGAGCGCTACAATCGCGGCAGCGCAGCGGTGGTGCGGCATCCGGGCATCGGACTCGGGCTGAGTCTCGTGCGTGCCATCGCCACCGCGCATGGTGGGAGTGTGGGCGTATCAAACCGCAGCAGCGGCGGCGCGCGTTTCTGGATCAAGCTGCCGCAGGGGTGACACACATCAAGCCACCATCCCCATCAGATGCCGGAGCAGATCCTCCTCATGCAGCATGCCGGAGGGTAGGGATTTCGCGTCTGTGACGAGGCAGAGGGCGCGTCCGCGTTTGCGCAAGCGTTGAAGGGCACTGAGAGCGCTTTCGGATTCGCTCACACTGTCGAGCGTCCGCATGTGCTGACGCACGAGGCGGTCTGGCGGCAGGCCGGCGGGCAGGATACTGAGGTCGATCACGCCGATGAAGCCGCCTTTCTCTCCGATGACCGGGAGAGTGCTGCTGTGGTGCTCACGCCCGAGGATGAGGGCGCTGATCAAAGGTAGGTCAGGAGAAAGCGCCATGCTTTGAGTCAACGGGCGCATAATGTCAGCCGCACGCAGACGGCGGTAGCCGAGCACTCTCTCGATCAGGTGCGAGGTGCCGGGTGCGAGCTGACCGAGACGCTGGAGCGCCCGCGCCTGCTGGCGGAGATCCTCGCGCCCAGCGGAGACTTCAGGGATGCTGGGCGTGGCCTCTGAGGCTGACTGCTGACGGGCAAAGAGACGAAACAACGGACGAATGAGCCCCACGAGATGCACAAGTGGCGAGAGAGTGCGGATCGTGCGGAAGGGGTAACGGCGGAAGAGCTTCTTCGGCAGGATCTCGAGTCCGATGAGGAAGATGGGCAGGCCGATCACGAAGGCGGTGAGGTAGCCCCAGCCACCGGAGATGCGCACGAGCTTCGAGGCGATGATGAAAAAGGCGACGAGGTTTGTGACATGATTCGCCACGGTGATGGCTCCGAGCAGGGCGTCGCGATCCGCGAGCAGAGGCAGCAGCCCTGCTGCGCGGCGATCTCCCGCCCCGGCAGCATGACGGACGCGAACACGACTCACGGACAGTACTGCGCTCTCCAGACCCGAGAGAGCAAAGGAGAGCGCAAGCGCGAGGAGCAGCAGGAGGATCCAGTACATGGGCTAGTGATGGTCAGGAGTAGCTTTGCCCTCGATGTCTTCTTTGCGGCCGTGCAGGCGCAGTTCCACCTGCTGGATGCGGGCACGAACGGCACGGCGGACTTTGAGGTCGGCACCTGGCACCTGGATGCGCTCCCCTGCTTTTGGCACATGACCGAGCTGATTGAAAACAAAGCCGCCGATGGTGTCGATGCCGCCTTCCGATGGCAGCACCAGAGCAAGCTCCTGCGCCACGTCTTCGATGCGGGCACCGCCATCCACGAGGTAGCGTCCGTTGCCAAGGTCGCGGATTTCACCCGCCTCACCCTGCCAGGGCGCGGCCTCGTAGAGCAGCCAGTCCGCGATCTCTTCCTGACTGACCATGCCTTCGAGGCCACCGTATTCATCGACGATGAGCACTGGCAGGGCGGAGTGTTGGAGGTGCTTTTCCAGGGCATCGAGCACGAGCATGGTCTCAGGCACGAAGGGCACTTGGGAGATCATTCGCTGCCAGGCTGGCCGTTCAGCAAAGCGCCAGGCCAGGGTGTCGATGATGCCGAGCACGGCGTCCGGTGTCTCGCCATAGACGACGACGAACCGTCCGGCGGACTGGTCGAGAATCGAGGCGGCCTTGGCAGCACTCTCTTCGGAACTCAAAAGGGTAATGTCCACGCGCGGCACCATGCAGTCCCGCACCGTCAGCCGCTCGATGTCGAGCGCCTCGCGAATGATCTCCGCCTCGGCGGCATCGAGCAGACCCTGCTCTTCACGCATTTCCACGAGGGTCTCGAACTCTTCCCGCGTCATCGGCACCCGCGTTTTGATACCGCTGGGAACGATCTTGCGGATGAGTGCGTCCGTGGTGCGGTCGGCAAGCTGAGTGAGCGGATCAAGAATGGAACGCAAAGGATGCAACAGACGCAGGCTTCCAAGGAGCACGCCGGAGGGCGAGTAGGCGGCGAGGAACTTGGGAATCACATCTCCGACGAGGACCGTGCCTGCAAACAGGATCGAGGCGGTGATCCAGGGATGCCAGCCCATGGCCTTGAAGGGGCCGGAAACGAGGTGCAATCCGAGTGCGGCGAGAGCCAGATTCAGCGTTGCGGAGAGCAGCAGCGTGCGTTGCAATTGGACAAAGGGATTTGCCGTAATGCTTCGCAGATTCCGTGCCACGCCACCTGCTCCTGCGGTTTCCAGACGCTCCTCGAGATCTCTCGCCGAATGGATAGCCGTCTCCGTGGCGGAGATGATGGCCAGAAGGGCGAGGAGGCCGAGATAAAGAAGGCCGGAGACGAGGAGGGACACGAGGGTAGAGTGTCCGAAGCACGCAGCCGGGTGTCAAGGGGGGCGGTGAGCCAGCAAGGCGGAAAACCAACGGTCCCGATTTACGCCATGCGCCGGATCAAGGTCTTCATCACGCCTTGAATGACGAGTTCTTCCGCTGGATGGAGGTCGGGGAAGGCAGGGTTTTCAGCGCGGAGAATGGGCTTGCCGTTCTCGATCATGTAGCGCTTCAGGGTGGTCTCGCCGTCGATGAGGGCGGCCACGATGTCACGCGGGCGGGGTTCTTTGATCTCGAGGATGGCGATGTCGCCATCGCAGATGTTTGCGCCGATCATGGACTCGCCACGCACGCGCAGGGCGTAGGCTTTGTCCGCGCGCTTGATGCCGAGCGTGGCGGTGTCGATGGAGAGGCTGCCGTCGGGCTGCTGCTGCTGGAGTTCGGCGTAGCCAGCGGGGATGCTGCCGTAGAGGGGAATGTCCACAATCTCCTCACGCACAAGGTCTTCGGGGAAGACGACAGCGCGGGCCTTGTGGGGGTGGCGCTGGATGACGCCTTTTTTCTCCAGAGCCCGGAGGTGGCTCATGGCGGCGGTCTGGCTGGAGAAGCCGAAGTGTTTCTGGATGTCTCGCGTGCTGGGCATGACGCCCTGTTCGCGCTGATGCTGGCGCAGGTAGGTGAGGAGTTCCTGCTGACGATCCGTGAGTTTGATGTTGGTAGAGCCGAACATACGAACTCTGTTCGCTCGAACAAATATCTTTGCAACTCGTTTTTCTCAAGGCTCGACTCCGTGTGGGAATGGGTGTCCCGGCTTCCTTGCTCAAAGAAGCGGACAGCCTTGCAATTATGGCGTAACAGCGCGGAACATGGCGGCTGAAAAAGAGACTGATACATCCTGGACCGACGCGTTGGCTGATTTCCTGGCGGGCCAGAGCGGCGTGGAGGCGATCCGGCTGAATGCGGGTGATCGTCGTGTCGAGGTAGCCACCCTGGGGCCGGTGGACATGGAGGCGCTGAAGACTCAGTTGGATGAAGTGCTGCGCAGTCTGGATGAAGTGCTGCGCAGTCTGGATGAGCGTCTGCTGGCCTCCGCCCCGCTCGGTCATGCCCAGGGACTGCAAATGACGCGCCAGGAAGGTGCGCTGCTGCTGCAAAAGCCGACCTGCCCCACCGCGCCGCGTTTTTGGAAGTGGCGTGACTTTGAGTGGCCGGAGCCGGAGGAAATGGAACGGCAGAGTGATGAGGAATGGCGGGCGCTTGCTCTGCAGGCTGCCATCTGCGGAGTGGCTCTGGTCTGCGGCTGGGTGACGGAGCGGTTCTTCCAGGTGCCGCTGTGGGTGGCTCACACTTGGTTCGGCATCGCCCTCGTCAGTGGTGGCTGGGATGCGGCGAAGGATGCCTGGGAAAACCTTCGCGAGCGGCGGCTGGATGTACACTTCCTCATGCTTGCCGTGGCGGCGGGTGCGGTGGCCATCGGGGCCTGGGAGGAGGGGGCGCTGCTGCTGTTTCTCTTCTCCACTTCGGGGGCGCTGGAGCATTACGTTCTGCATCGGACGCATCGTGAGATTTCAGCCCTCACGAAGGCTGCGCCAAAGCAGGCGCGGGTGGTTTTGCAGGATGGCTCCGTGGAGGTTCGCGCGGTGGCGCATCTGAAAATCGGTGATGTGATCCAGGTGCGCCCGGCGGAGCTTTTCCCCGTGGATGGCACGGTGATCAGCGGTGAGACGGCGGCGGATGAATCCACGCTCACGGGCGAGGCGGTGCCGGTGGATAAGACCAAAGGCGCACAGATCTTTGGCGGCACGCTGAATCTCTGGGGATTGGTACAGGCGCGGGTGGACAAACTCGCCACCCAGAGCGCGCTGGCACGCATCATCCTCATGATCCAGACGGCGCAGCAGATGCGCGCCCCCAGCCAGCGTTTCACGGATCGTTTCGGCACGACCTACACGCTGATCACGCTCGGTCTGGTGCTGGTGATGTTTTTGATCTGGTGGCTGGCGCTGGGACTGGAGCCTTTCGCCAGCACGGAGGGCACGAAGTCGGCCTTCTACCGCGCGATGACGCTGCTGGTGGTCATGAGCCCCTGCGCGCTGGTGCTTTCCATCCCTTCAGCCATCCTCGCAGCCATCGCCTGGGGCGCACGACGCGGGATTTTGTTTCGCGGCGGTGCTGCCATCGAAAAGCTGGCCGAGGTGGACACGGTGGCGATGGATAAAACGGGCACGCTCACCGAAGGCAATCTGCGCGTGGCTCTCGTGGAAAGCTTCCCGCCGGGGCGCGAGACCAAGGTTCTGCGCCTCGCGGTGACTCTGGATGCGCATTCCAATCATCCCATCGCCCGGGCGATCACGCAGCACGCGAAAGGGCAGGGGATCGAGCCCGGCGAGCTGAGCGAATATCAGTCCATCCCCGGCCAAGGCGTGCGTGGACGCACCGCCGATGGCGTGACCTATGTGGGCAGGCGCGAACTCATGGACCAGGGAGATTTCTCCCGCTGGCTGGCCGAGGTGCCGGATGCGCCGCTCGGCTTCTCCGAAGTTTGGGTGCTGAATGCTGGCACCATGGGCCGTGTTTTGCTCAAAGACGAGATCCGCCGTGGCAGCCGAGCCGTTTTGAAAGCGCTGGCCGCAGATCATGTGCGCACGGTGATGCTCACGGGCGACCGCCGTGCCGCGGCGACTCAGGTGGCGCAGGAACTCGGTGTGACCGATGTGCGCGCAGGCCTGCATCCCGAGGACAAAGTGGCCGCCATCCAGGAACTCACGAAGCAGGGACACAAGGTGGCGATGATCGGCGACGGTGTGAATGATGCGCCCAGTCTGGCTGTGGCGTACGTCAGCATGGCGATGGGCGCGCGCGGCAGTGATGCGGCGCTGGAGCAGGCGGACGTGGTGCTCATGCAGGACAAGATCGAGAAACTGCTCTCCGCCCGTCACATCAGCTCGCGGGCGAGGTCGATCATTCGGCAAAATCTCGCCATCTCGCTCGGCTCGGTGATGGTGATGGCGGTGGCCGCCCTGTTTGGCATCGTGCCGCTCACGCTCGGTGTGCTCACTCATGAGGGTAGCACCGTGGTGGTCTGCTTAAACTCCCTGCGCCTGCTGTTTGTGAAGGAGCCGGAGACTACGGAGCTGTAGGAAAGCCGATGCGGCCGAGCACATGCTCCTGACTGGCCGTCCAGGCGTCCTGGTTTTCGTAAATCTGACGGCGTGCCCCATTGCGGATGACTTCCTCCATCGGGCTACCTTTGTAGGCCAGCTTGTCCCAGAGATCGAGCGTATCGCTGTCTGCCTTCACGGTGGCTAGCAGGGCAGGGAGGCGCTTGCGGATTTCCGCGTCCTTCGGTGGGTCGAGGTGCAGCCAGGTGAGCAGGCGGGGGTAGCGGGTGTCCTCTTTGGGAAGGTCTGCCGTGGAGCCAGACAGCAGGCCCTCCACATCCGCCCAGGAGCTGGTCAGGATGCGTCCATGCAGATCCTGGAGGTCGCTGCTTTCAGTGGCCACGCGCGCAGCCTCGGTCTTGCGCCAGGCCTCCTGCGGCGGCGGGGGCTCATCTGCGGCAGGCATGATGGCCCGGTATTCGCTTTCAGCCGACTCGGTCAGCCGGACTTTCTTCAGTTCATAGGGTGAAACCCAGATGACCATCGCCAAAGCCGCCGCGCCAACGAGTCCTCCGGCAAAGAAGGGCCAGGCATTCCAGACGATGATCGGTGCCTCCTCGGGTGGGAACAGAGAAGTCGTTCCCACATCAGGCACGTCCGGCCTCGTCATGGCAGCAGGGACTGTCCGGGGGAAAATGGGTTCAGATTCGATCCGCTCAGGTTCCGTGGGTTCAGCATCACTGACAGCACGCTCGGCGACGAGTTTCTGAGCTGTCTCCCACCAGGCGGGGGGGACGATGGACTTGAAAAACTCCGCACCTTCCTGATCAGGCTTCAAATGATCCGCCAGCTCGTCCAGCGCCGCACATTCAGCAGGGCTCGTCCATGTCCACATCGTGCGTCGGCGGCGGAGGCGGTGATCCCACAAGTCGCGCGTCTCCTGGCTGCATCCTCGCAGGATGCCGCCGATGGCCAGCCACTGCCGGGCTTCGGCGAGACTCTCCGCATGCTCCTCCGTGGCCTGAGGCTCAGACAAAGTCAGCATCTGCATCGCACGCGGGAAGCGCGTGATCGCCAGTGAGGTGGCCAGGGCCAGCATGAGGTGTACCACCTCTGCACTCTGGATCTTGGACTGAGTGGCGGCCAGTGCTTCGGCCAGTTTTCCCAGGCGGCCAGCGTCTGCATGCGCCGCCCACTGGAAGGCCACCACCGTGGTCAGCGTCTGCTGACCACTGGCCAGCTCGATGATCAGGTCCGGGATGCGAGCCATGCCCGCCAGCTCCTGTTCACGGTCTTCAAAGGAGGTCGCGAGGAATTCGCTGGCCGCCCCGGCCCACTCAGGCTTCACATACGCCTTGGCACAAAAGTCAGCGAAGCAATGGCTCACCCCGTGATTTTCTGCCAGAGCCTTGGACAGAGCCTTTGCGGAGGGACGCAATTCCACCGGCAAGTCTTCAGCGGTGGGTGGGGGCTCGTGCGGCGCTGCTTCCATGGTAAGACACCACTTCTAACGTGGCGCTCCATCACATGCAACGTGCCTGTGCGTTTTACCTATCCTTTCTGATTTCACGCAGCCAGGCACGGACTCAGAAAGGCATCGAATGTCCGCCCGTCACCTTCACCACCATCTTCGTATCTGGTGCGTTGGCCTGGGCTGGGGGGGCCTTCATGGTAATCTTGAAGTGTTCTTTCGCTCCGCCGCCAATGTCAGAGCGTAAATAATCACTCTGCTCATCGAGGAAGTTTCCAGCGGCATCAAAAAACTCGGCCTCGATAGTTACACTCGAAAACTTGTTGCCCCCATTGTTGGTGAGTAAGCCGACGATCTCAAGAGAGCTACCATTGGTTCGCTTCTGGATTTCTGAAATAACGAGGTCTTTCGTGGCATCTCCCTTGAACCAGAAGAGTTTCATCATCGGCAGGAAACCAAGCAGCATTATCGGAATAATAAACCAAAGCTGCTTCTTGCCCCAAGACATGTTGAGGTTGGACATCTCAGCGCCGCAGTTTGAGCATTTCATCTTAGCGATCATAATTTTAGTGGGGTTGGTTGGACGGGAGACGCTGTACAACTGGCCGAACAATTCAGATGGTTAACAGATCGTGGGGTCTGTCAGCAGCTTTACCGTCCGCTGATTGGTTGCCTGAGTTCAGATTTTGTCGCTCATGGGTGCCGGTTTACCTCCCTGAGGCGTGCTCAGGCAATCAAAATGTGGGTTTTGTCCGACATATGCGTTTAAATCTCGTGTGTGACTCTTCCCAAGCCCCTGAGCCGGGGCTGTAGAAGCTGCGGCGGGCTGGGCGGAGGTGTTCGGCGCACCAGACATTGCTAACACGAAGCATCTCCTGCGCAATTTATCCGGCTGGTTTGGGGCGTGGGTGAAATGTATATGTATAAAGGGACGGACCCTTTATGTGTGCGAGAGATCTTTGCCGGGAGGTCGTCCAGCGGGAGAATCGGGAGTGTATCCACTCGGGAACACCCCCGGCAGTGTCCCTGCTGCCCTTGATCTCGCGGAGATCGGGTCGGAGATCACTTTTTAGCTGGGCATCCGGGGGGCGTTGTGGCTAGCTTCTTTTCCCCACATGTCTTCCTCCCCCCGCCCGGCTCCTGAAATCCGCGACCATGAGACGCTTCGTATCATCGGACGCGGTGCTTATGGCGAGGTTTGGATGGCGCGCTCAGTGACGGGTGCGCTGCGTGCGGTGAAGGTGGTGTGGCGTGAGGACTATGATCATGCGGACTCTTTTGAGCGCGAGTTCGAGGCGATCAAACGCTACGAGCCGATCTCGCGACGTCATCCCGGGCTGGTGCCGATCCTCCAGGTGGGACGCAGTGATGCGCAGGGCTTTTATTATTATGTGATGGAGTTGGCCGATGATCTGGAGACGGGCCGCGACATCGACGCTGAGAAGTACAAGCCGCACACGCTGGGGCTGGAGATGCGGCGCTCGAAGCAGATCAAGGCGGACCGCTGTCTGGCCATCGGTGCAAACGTGGCGGAAGGGCTGCAACACCTGCACGAGAGCAAGCTGATCCACCGCGATGTGAAGCCCTCGAACCTCATTTTTATCGACGGGCATTGTCGGCTGGCGGACATCGGGCTCGTGGCTCTGCTCGGGCAGCGGAGCTTTGTCGGCACGGAAGGTTTTGTGGCACCGGAGGGGCCGGGCTCTCCGGCTTCGGATGTGTTCTCCCTCGGGATGGTTTTGTATGAAGCTAGCACGGGCAAGGACCGGCTCGACTTCCCGGACATCCCCTCGTGCAGTGACAGTGGTGACAATCTGGAGTCCTGGCAGCGTCTGCATCGGGTGATCTGCACGGCCTGCGCCCCGCAGGCAAAGAACCGCTACATGAGCGCACGTGAGATGGCGCTGGATCTACGCGGGCAGCCGCTGCCTTCCTCACGCAAGGTGATGTGGCAATGGGCCGCTGCGGCGGTGATCACACTGACTTTGGCGGTGGGCTTTGGCATGTGGCTGGCGCAGCGGAATGGTGCCTTTGGGATGGTGTCGGTGCAGAAGAGCACGCCCATGCTGATGATCAAAACCACGCCAGCAGGAGCACATGTGTATGCGGGCGAAGATGATCTGGGCGTGACGCCGCTGGCGCTGAATCCCGAGGAGGGCGTGCCGATCATTTACCAGCTCCGCCTGCCAGGGCACAAGCACCAGGAGGTGGAGCACACGGCGAAGCGCGCGAAACCTGCGGAGTATGATCTGACGCTGGAACTGACGCGTCTGCCTCAGGAAGGCGAGCGCTGGCAAAACAGCCTCGGGATGATTTTCAAACCGGCACCGGGCGGGCACATGACGATCCAGCCGGTGGAGATCAAGCACTTCAAACGATTCCTCGAAGCCACGGGCCGCTCCTTTGAGGGACGTGTGGTGCGCGCGGGCACGGGGAAAGAGACGGCGTATTACGTGGTGGCTCCCGTGGGTGATTCGGAGGCCTTCCGCTTCTGGCTCACGGACCGGGATCGCGAGGCAGGGCTGTTGAGCCAGGAGCATCATTACGAAGTGGAGCCCTTCTATTATGTCGATGCTCCCGGCGCGGGTGCCGAAGATATGCCAGATGAACGCGAAGCCGAGCCGACGGGCACGAGTGGCAACGAAAG
>JBIKIA010000406.1:0-4762 GCA_044361885.1 Prosthecobacter sp.
TCCCCCATGCCCCCGATGCTGCTCGCCATGCTCAAGAAAGACGAGATCCTCGACCTCCTCGCCTACGTCCTCAGCGGCGGAAACAAGGAGCACGCGATGTTTGGGAAGTAGCTTCGATTGGTAATCTAATCAGGCTGCGAGGGATAGCGCATGCTTCAAGGACATTCGTCTTCGATTGGGAATCCAAGAAGCTACGACCTCACACTCGGCCCATCCACCCACTGCGGCGGGATCATGATCTGGCGCGGCACATCGGGCACGCCGTGCTCGTGCTGAGAAAGCTGCGTGACGACCAAATCGACGGCAGCGGCGGCGAGATGGTCACGCCGTTGGTAGATGCCAGCATGGTCAGTCATCTTTGGCGTCCAGTCATGCACCACGAAGCCGATGTCCTCCGGGAAACGCAGCCCCAGCCGCTTCATCCAGCCGGGCACATGCGTGTCAAAGGTGATGAGCGCATCGGGCTTATGCTCGCGCATCCATTTCGCAAAGGCGTCATAGCCTTTGCTGATGTCGTTGCTCGGAAACAACAGTAGCGGCACGCGATCATCTGGCGGCAGGCCGTGCTGCCAGTGAAACAAGCCGCCGCTGTAGCCGAACTGAGAGCGGTTCACGATCCACTTCGTCACCGCCACGCCGATGCGTTTGTAACCGCGAGCCGCGAGCTGCTCCGCTGCCATGTGAATGCCCAGCGTCATGTTTCCCGCGCACATGTGAAGTGCGGGCGAGTTCATCGCATTGCCAAACGTCACCGCCGCGAAGGACGAATAGTCGAGTTTGCTGCATGGCAACGTCATGCTCTGCGGTGAAACGATCACGCCCTCGATGCCTCGCGCGTGCAGGATCTTTTGCAGCTTCTTCGGCGTCATACCGTCTTTGCCCAAATAAAACTCCTCTACCGCATAACCATACCCATGCGCACGACGGCGGATGTCTTCAATCGGTACATATTGATACGAAGGCCCCAGCAACCCATCCTGCGGTACATGCTCGCGAATCACCGCGATCACCGCACGCAGCCGCTTCTCCTTCTTCCCTCGCACGACCTGCATCATGCGCATCAAATGAGGGTCCGGCTGGTAATCGAGCCGCTTCGCCTCCTTCAAAATCAGCTCTCGCTTCTCCGCCGCCACCTTCGGTGCTCCGCGCAGCACCCGCGACACGGTCATGATGGACACCCCTGTAGCGCGGGCGATGTCTTTGAGTGTTGGGGTGGAATCTATCGGCATGGTGTTAGCATAACACGTCCTCAAGGGATTCAACCGACGAAACACCCCATTACTCCTCGTTTGGTTACTCTGCCATGATTCACCGACTTTGTTTTCTCTTTCTTGCTAGCTCTGCGTTCTCCGCCATTGCCGAGACGCCCGTTCTCGAAACAGCTCGCACCTGGCAGGGCATCCCCGGCCTTGAACGCACGGCGAAGGGGCGCGTGTTCGCCTCCTGGTTCACCGGTGGGCCCAAGGAGCCCGCGCCGGAGAACACGGTGCTGCTTTGCTACAGCGACGATCAGGCGAAGACCTTCACCAAGCCGCAGGCGATGGGATTGCCCAAGGATTGCACCCGCTGCTACGATCCCACGGTGTGGATCGATCCGAAGGGGCGGCTTTGGTATGTCTTCAATCGCGGCAACAAGGACACTGCGCAGCACGATGTGTGGGCGCGGATTTGCGAGCAGCCGGATGCGAAGACGCCGGTGTTCGGCGCGGAGTTCCGCGTCGGTTTCGAGGAACCGTATGCCTTCCGCATGAACAAGCCGACCGTGCTTTCTTCGGGCGAGTGGATCATGCCGGTGACGCACGCGACCGAGCGTATCAAAGGCTGGTTCGCCGGACCAAAGCAGCTTCAAGGCGTCGGCATTTCGACGGACGAAGGCAAGACGTGGAAGCTCCACGGTGCGCTGAAGGCTCCTGATTGGGCGCTGGAATGCATGATCACCGAATTGAAGGACGGGCGCCTGTGGCTCCTCACACGCACGGGCGGTGGCGTGCTTTGGCAAAGCCACTCCACCGACAAAGGTCGCACCTGGAGCGAGGCGGCGCCGAGCACGATCAAGAATCCCGGCTCACGCTTCTTCATTCGACGTCTCGCCTCCGGGAATCTGCTGCTGGTGAACCACTTCAACTTCAAAGGCCGCAACAATCTCACCGCTCAAATCTCCACCGACGATGGCGCGACGTGGTGCGATGGCCTGCTACTCGATGAGCGCAACAACGTCTCCTATCCCGATGGTGTACAGGACAAGGACGGCCTTATCTGGATAACCTATGATCGCGACCGCAACGGCACAGGCGAGATCCTACTGGCGAAGTTCAAAGAGGAAGACGTGGTCGCAGGCAAGAACGTGTCCGGTGCTGGTAGCTTTAAGCAGACGATTAACAAGCTGAACAAACCCTCGGTGCTGCCCGCGAAATGGGACCCAGCACTCGCAGGCGACATCGTGATGCAACGTCTTGTTCGCGTCACAGCGCCGCAGGTGAAAGGAGCGCACGATGCAGAGTTCGTTTGTGTCGGCGAGCGGGCTTATGTCGTCGAGCATGACAACGACGTGTCACCCGGTCACGGCGCGGGCGTGGCGATGTATTGCGTGCTGACGGTGGTGAACCTGAAGACACTCCAGGTCGAAAAAACGCACTCGATGGCCAAGGCGGGCCAAGCCTTCGCCAACATCACGCTGCCGGAGGCGCAGGCCTTCGTGCCGCGCATCATCCGCAAGGACGAGCACACGCTGCGCACCTACTTTTGCAGCCAGCCGGCCAAAGAACAGGCCGTGACATGGTATCGCGACTTCGATCTGCGCTCGCAGAGCTTTGAAAACAGCATCCACAAAGCCAAGCTCAAGACCTCAGACGGCACCTTCGATATGGAGCCGCGTCATTTTCATGCGGACGCGGCCGCATTGGGCTTCAAGCGGCCCGGCATCAATCAGGGCCTCTACATCTTTGATTCGTTCAAGGAGTTCGATGGCCGACGCTACGTCGCGCTCAACAACTTCCCCGGCAAACAAAACGCCCTCGCCGTGCTGCATGATGACTTCACCACCTTCGAAGTCATCGGCCACTACAACGATCCGCAGTCGCAGCAGCTCAGCGAATCCGCCGTAAACCGCCTGCCCGACGGCACCTGGATGGCCATCGTGCGCAACGACGCGGGCAACTACCACTTCACCACCAGCCAGGGCGGCAAAACATGGACCGTCGCCGAACCAAAGCCCTTCGTGCCTAACGGCCTGAACTCGAAACCGACCTTCGATAAGTTCGGCGGCATCTATTACCTCGGCTGGCAGGAGAACACCAAGATCCAGAACTGCAATCGCAGCGTCTTCAACGTGGACATCTCACGCGATGGCAAAACCTGGCAGCGCAAATACCGCTTCGAGTCCCCGCACTCGTTTCAATATCCCACCTTCCACGAACACGAAGGCACTCTATGGCTCTCCGTCAGCCAAAGCGACCACGGTGGCTCCACCGACCGCATCATGTTCGGCAAACTCGAAGCCGTGGGCGAGTTCCAGTCGCAAAAAGACCACCAGCGCATCGAATGGCCCGCACCGCCTCCGCCCGCTCCCGCCGTCATGAAACGCGGCGTGACTCTCTTCACCGACCGCGACTACGTCATCGACGAAATGCCCGATGCGGTCAAAGAACTGCCGTTTCACCGCACCAGCATCGAAAAGCTCGACGTGACCGTCACCAAGCCCGGCACCCTTTTCGCCCTCACCCCCACGATCCGTCCAACTGCCGCTAGCCAGGAGGAAGCGCTGCAAAAAGCCGGCTTCACCAAGGTCGATGTGCCCGAGACGCAGCTCTTCCCCGGCGAGATCAATCGCGTGAGCGTTTACCGCAAGGCAGTGAAGGCCGGTGAGCGGCTTCAATTTAAGAAGATGGTGCTGCTGGTGCTGGCGGAGGGTGCCGCGATTCAGAAGATGAATGGATTGATTCCCTCGGTGATGCTGAACCCCGGCGCGGAGTTTCAAGACGACGCACGGAGCGGCGCGATGATCATTGGGATGGATCGCACGCCGAAAGGGCGGATCTGGGGCTGCTGGACGGGCACGGGGGACAAGCGGGATGGCTATTTTCTGCTGGCTACGAGTGATGACGATGGTGCGACGTGGTCGAAGCCGCGTCTGGCGGTCGGGGCGCGGATGGAGGCGGCGCAGAAGGTCAGCGGAGCGCTGGTGGGGAATCTTTGGACGGATCCAAAGGGGCGTTTGTGGCTATTTTTCGATCAGCAGCTCGGCGATCCGCAGAAACGCATCACTAACTGGTTCATGCGCTGCGATGATCCCGATGCGGCCGAGCCGGTGTGGAGCACGCCGGTGATGTTTGCGGAAGGTTGCACGCTGAACAAGCCGACGGTGCTAAAAGATGGCTCGTGGCTGCTGCCGGTGTCGGACTGGCATCAAAAAACGTGCCGCGTGTTTGCTTCGACTGATGAAGGCGCGTCGTGGAAGGAGCGCGGCCATTTGCAGTTCCCCGATTGGGAGTTCGACGAGCACATGATGGTCGAGCTAAAGAGTTGTGCAGGCGTCCCGCCTGCTGCAAAGACAAACCCAGGCGAGACGCCTGGACCACATTTGTGGATGCTCGCACGCACGAATGGCCAGCCACACGAGAGTTTCTCGACCGATGGCGGCAAGACCTGGAGCGAGCCCAAACAAGCCGCGACGGTGCAGAATGTGAATGCGCGCTTTTTTCTGCGTCGGCTCAAATCGGGTCGCATTTTGCTCGTGAAAAATGGTTCGCCTGCCGAGCGCTTG
>JBIKIA010000046.1:0-15472 GCA_044361885.1 Prosthecobacter sp.
CTGTGGATTTCATGCCTGGGCTGGCCAGGGCTTGGTTTGACCTGAAGCGCGGGCAGCGGCGGCTTCTTCAAACAAGAAGTCGAGCCGACCGGAGGCTGAGTCGGACTGCATCTGCTCTGACCAGGCGGTGTCCTTGAGGTCATCAAACCAATGGGCGAGCTTCCAGAAGTCGCCCTCAGGCAGTTCGCGGACGGCAGACTCGATTTCCAGGACGGTGCTCACGCCGAGGAGTGTATTCAGTGAGGCTGAAGAGCGCAAGTCGAGGAATGCCACGCGGTGCTCACGCGCCCTTCCGGGGCGGGGCATCGGTGCTGCGTCTGACGACGCGCTCGGACTTCATGGGGATGACGGTGAAGCGTGGGGAATCAATGGCGACGATGCGTGGGGGGCGCGTGGCCTGGAGGGTGCTGGGCGCGGGGGCGGCACTGGTGGCAGGCAGCGGGGCGACTGGGGCTGGGGCGGGCTTTGAGGGTGGTGGGGCGGACTCGGTGCGCTGCTGGGTGGCGAGGGTGTGGCACTGCTTTTCGAGCTCGGTGCGACGGCGCTGGGTTTCCTCCAGGAGGTGGGTCTCGGTGGCGAGCTCGCGGCGGCGGGTGGTGAGCTGGGTGTCGGTGCTGTGGAGGTCGGTGAGGAGCTGGCTGAGGCGGGTCTCACGCTGCTGCTGGTCCTGGGTGAGGTGGGCGATGGCGGCGGTGAGGGCGGCGTGCCGGGTCTCGGCGTCCTGGAGGAGGGGCTGGACCTGGGCGAGCCTGGCCTCGTTCTCGCTGAGGGTCTGGAGGCTGGTTTTCAGCTGGCTGCGGCGCTGCTCTAGGAGGGTGAGGGTGTGCTCGGCGGCGCTGATGTCTTCGTTTTGAGTGGCGAGGCGGGCGTGGCCGTCCTGGAGGCGCTGATCCAGATCGGTGATCTGCTGGCGGAGGGCGCTGAGGCGGGTGCCTGCCTGGGTGCTGTCTCGGTGAAGTTGGTCGAGGCGGGCGGTCTCCTGCTGCTTCTGGGTGGTGAGGGCGGTGAGCTTTTCCTGGGCGGTGGTGAGATCGGTGCTGAGCTGCTGGAGGGCGGTGGTCTTTTCGTTGTGCTGGCGGGTGAGGCTGGCGATGGCGGTGAGCCACTGCTGGTGCTCGGCCTCGGCCTGACGGGCGGCTTTGTCAGCCGTGCTGGCGGAGGCGGGCGCTGCCTCAAGATCTAGCACGGCGGTGAGGGGGCCGAAGGCGAGGCGGTCTGCCTGCATGAGGCGGCAGCTCTGGACACGCTGGTCATTGACGAAGGTGCCGGTGGTGGAGCCGAGGTCACGGACTTCATAACCGCCGCTGGGGTGGGGGAGGATCTCGGCGTGCTGGGGGGAGAGGCGGTCGTCGTTGACGACGATGTCGTTACCCTCGTCGCGTCCGAGGGTGAGCCGCTCCGTGAGGGGAACGATCACTTCCTGTCCGTCTTCGAGTGCAAAGGTGAGTCTGGCCATGATGGGTGCTTACGCGCTGGAGTCGTGCCATGTTCCATGCCGCTGACACGGAGGGATGCAAATGGCGATGAGACGCGGTGAGCACGGCTCTTTTGGCATTCGGGTGAATGCGCCTGCTTTGGGCGTGATGGCTGGCTGGCTGGCCTTTTTCCTTTTTGGCCTTTTAGATGTTCACGGCGTTGACGGTGCCGATGAGGGTGAGCACGCCACATGGGCACTTTTCTTTGCCCAACTCAGGCACTCCGAAGCAGAAGCCCACCTCTCCAAACGCTGTGCGCTGATGTGGTGGCTGATCAAGACGCATGGCCCCTGAGTGCTCGCAACGGAGAAGAGGCCGCCCGATGAGGTGCTGGTGAGTGGTTGAGATTTCACACAGGCTGCTGCCAGACATGGAAGTTTGGTGGTCTTGAGAGATGAAGAAGGTGCACACCAAGGGAAAGGAGCGTCTCACGGCGTGCTTATTCTCTGGCATGAACCTGATTGAAAAAGAGAACGCGCTGCCGGGATCGAATGACTGGCAGCTCACGCGGATGAAGCCGGATGGCAGCGCGTATCGGTCAGCGGTGATCGAGGGCTACTGCTCGCGGCAGTCGGTGAAGGCAGGTGAGGTGCTGGACTTCTACGTGAGCGCGAAGCCAGCGGCGAAGTTCAAGATCGAGATCTTCCGCACGGGTTACTATGGCGGCAAAGGTGCCCGCTTGATGACGGAGCTGGGGCCGTTTGAGGCCAAGGAGCAGCCGACGCCGCCCGTGGGTGAGAAGCGTCTGCGCGAGTGCCAGTGGGAAAAGAGCGCCTCCCTGACGATCCCGAGCGACTGGGTCAGCGGGGTGTATCTCGGCAGGCTGACGACGCTTCCGGGTGTTCGTAGTTCGGGCTTCAGCCCGTCTGGAGAAACGAAGACCCCAGAACGGGCTGAAGCCCGAACTACAAGCGATGAACCGTATTGGCAAAGCTACGTCGTCTTCATCGTGACCGATGACCGCCCGGCGGACATCCTTTTGCAATGCAGTGACAACACCTGGCAGGCCTACAACAAGTGGCCGGATGATTACTCGCTCTACACGGACCCGAAGGGAAACCAGGGCTCGACGGCGGACGTGAGCTTTGACCGGCCGTATGCGAAGTATGCGCAGATCTATGAGAACCCACAGTCCGTGGGCAGCGGGGAGTGGCTGTGCTTTGAGTTCCCGATGGGCTTCTGGCTGGAGCAGCAGGGCTACGATGTGAGCTACTGCTCGAACGTGGACATGATCACGCCGGATCATGGCTTGAAGTGCAAGGCCTTCATCAGCGTGGGCCACGACGAATACTGGGATATCCGCCAATACCAAAGCGTGGAGAAGATGAAGGACGCGGGCGTGAACCTGCTCTTCCTCTCCGGCAACTCGGTGTGCTGGGTGACACCGTTTTCACCGAATGCGCAGGGCGCGCCGAGCCGCCGCATCTTCCGGGGTGGGCCGTATGGGGGCGACTACAAGTATGCGGTGGATCGCGAGAAGGACTACGGGCCGTATCCGCATCGCGGTCCGGACGAAGGCTACCTGATGGGCGTGCGCAACATCGACCCGGTGAACGGCGGCGGTGACTGGGTCTGCACGAAGCCGGAGCACTGGATCTTTGAGGGCACGGGCATGAAGAAGGGCGACACGATCCCCGGCATGATTGGTTGGGAATATCACGGCGATGCGCCGAGAGACCTGCCCGGGCTGGAGATCGTGGCCGGTGGCACGGCCTTCCAGGGCGGGCGGAATCCGCAGCAGTGGGAGGCGGTGATCTTTGATGGGCCAAAGGGAAACTTCATCTTCAATGCCTCGACCATCTGGTGGGCGCAGGGCCTGAGCAAACCGCCCGGTCACATGCCGGTGTGGAGCCACTACTCACGTCCGCATGGCACGGACAAACGCGTGCAGCAGATCACCACGAACCTGCTGAAGCGCGCCTTGAAATAGCCCCATACCTTCCTTTCCGCATGAACTCACCGCTCTCACGACGTCATCTGATCAAGTCTCTGCCGCTGGCCGCACTCGCCAGCAGCTTCCACATCCACGCCCGCTCGCAAGAGGCGAAGAAGCTGTGGATCACCGGCAATCCAACCATCGACAAGCCACGCGAGATCGCGATCAACCTGCTGAAGCCGACGCAGGCGCAGATCGAGCACGCGTGGGAGCTGCACTTCGGCTCCGTGGTGTTTGAGAGCTACGGCTTCGCACCGCGCTGCGCGATTGATGCAGAGGCGATGAACGCGGCGATCAAGTCGGGTGCTTCGGCGGCAGAGATTGCCGATCTGCGTGAGTCGATCTCGATGAACCGAAATGCGACGAATGAGCGCGAGCGGAAGGAGTTCCTCGATGCCTTCCATGCCGCTGGCGTGACCTGCATCTTTCAAAACACAGGCGAGGAAGGCAGCGACCCGATGCGGCTGATCAAACGTCTGGCTCATTTCACGAAGGCGACGGATCTGATGAAGCCTGCGCTCTCGAAAGTGGTCACGGCGGAGGAGATCGTGGCTTTGAAGAAGGCGGGAAATGTGGGGCTGTGCTTCACGACCAACGGCGTGCCGCTGATGATGGACTGGGAGAGCGTGAAGGATGAGCTGCGCTTCGTGCGCATCTTCCACGAGCTGGGCACGCGCATGATGCATCTGACCTACAACCGGCGGAATCCCATCGGCGACGGGGCAGGGGAGCCGCATGACGGCGGGCTGAGTGACTTCGGTCATGCGGCGGTCGCTGAAATGAACAAGATCGGTGTCATCGTGGACACCGCTCATAGCGGCTGGAAGACGGCCTACGATGCCGCGAAAGCCTCCGCGAAACCGATGGTGGCGAGCCACACGACCTGCGCGTCTTTGTACAAACACTTCCGAGGCAAGCCGGATGACACGATCAAGGCCATCTGCGACACGGATGGGCTCGTGGGCATCTGCTGCATCTCGCGCTTCCTCGGTGGCAAAGGAGACATCACCGCGCTGATGGATCACCTGGATCACATGGTCAAAAAGTTCGGAGCGAAGCACGCGGGCATCGGCTGCGATGTGGCCTACACCTCACGCTATGACAAAGAAGAGCGCGCCAAGCTCTTGAAGGCTCCCGGCGGCAGTGCTGACAAATGGGAGCACCTCTGGCCGAAGGACGATTACGTGACGACGCTGGAGGCCGAGCAAAGCATCGCCTGGAGCAACTGGCCTCTTTTCACCCTCGGCATGATCATGCGCGGTCACAGCGATGATGCGATTCGTCAGGTGCTCGGTGGAAATATGCTGCGCGTGCTGAAGGCGAATGAAGTTGCCTGATGATTTCCTTTCTGCCTGAATCGAATCGAACCATGAAATCACTGCTCGCCGCCTTCTTTGCCTTCACTCTCGCCGCCACCGCACGCGAGAAGACACTCGACGTTTATTGGATCGACTCGGAGGGCGGTGGCTCGACGTTGATCGTGACACCGGAAGGTGAATCCGTGCTCGTGGACACCGGCAATCCCGGCGGTCGTGATCCGCAGCGCATCCAGAAGGTGGCGACGGAGATCGCAGGACTGAAGTGCATCGACCATGTCGTCATCACGCATTTCCACGTCGATCACTTCGGTGGATTGGCCGAGCTGGCGGCGCTGATGCCCATCGGCACTCTTTACGATAAAGGCATCACCGAAGGCAGCCCGGATGGTAAGGCGCAGGACCTGCGCTGGACGCTGGCGAGCAGGCCGTATCGCGATGCCAAGGTGGAGAAGCGGGTGACGCTCGCTGCGGGTGACGTGGTGCCGCTGAAGCAGACGGAGGGCAGTCCCAAGATCTCGCTCAAGTGTCTGGGTGCGAATCAAAAGTTCATCCCGCCGTATCCCGATCAGCCGGAGAATCCGCTCAAAGGCTCCGTGCCACCGAAGGCACCTGATCCAAGCGACAATGCGAACAGCGTCGTGCTGGTGCTCGACTTCGGCGGCTTCCGCTTCTTTGACGGCGGTGATCTGACCTGGAATGCGGAAGAGAAGCTCGTCTCACCCTTCAACCTCGTCGGCACGGTGGATCTCTACCAAGTGAACCATCACGGCCTCGATGTGAGCAACAACCCCATGCTTATCCAAAGCCTCCAACCCACGGTTTCCGTGATGAACAACGGCCCGAAGAAAGGCACCAGCAAGTCCGCGATGGATGCCCTGAAATCCACACCGACGATTCAGGCCATGTATCAGGTGCATGAGAACATCCGCGAGGATCATGAGAACACGGCGGACAAAGCTTACATCGCCAACCACGGTGATCTGGCTGAAGGCTGCGCCGCGCAGCACATCCACTGCACCGTCAGTGCGGATGCGAAGAGCTACACGATTGCGGTTCCATCGCAGAAGCATTCACGCACGTTCCAGACGAGGGCGAGATAGCTCAGGAGACATCCTTGTCGTTGAATGGCAGAACGGGCTCCTTGCGCCGGTGATTCCACTGCTGCAGCCAGCCCCAACTCAGGTAGGTGAGAATGTAAGCGATGGGAGCGAGCACGGCTCCGAGGATCACACCACCGAAGAGCATGACAGGTGCGTGCTCTTTCAGCGCAAGCCACATGCCGGCGACATCAGGGGGAAGTTCTGTCGGGAAAGGCGTGCTTGGCACCTTTGTCAGCCAACTGAGCGCCCATTTACCGAGCTTGTATTCCAGTGGCACGAGGGCGGCGAGCGTGACCGGATTGCTCGCCCAGCACATGACGATGGCGATGGGGATGTTTACCCGGAAGATGGCCGAGACGATGGTCGCCGAAGGCATCTGAATGGGCAGCAGTTGCAATGTGATAAAGGTGCCCACCGCCATGCCTCCGGCAAAGGTATGCTGAGTCGGCTTCCAGACACGCTTGTTCAGGAAATGCAGAGCAAACCAGCGCATGATGCCACTATGTTTCAGCTTCCTCGGATGCTTGAGGAAGCGGATCGTTTTGAAAACGGTGCGGCGAAAGTGGCCTCGGGCGTAGTTGAGCATAGGGCGCGAGGATGAGATCAGTGACCCGACTTGGCCGCCATCACCAGCAGCACCACGCCGAGGATGATGCGATACCACGCAAAGCCTACAAAGGTGTGACTCTGAACGAAGTGGATGAGCCACTTCACGACGACGAAAGCGGAGATGGCGGAGACGAGGGTGCCGAGCGCCAGCAGCCCCCAGTTTTGCTGAGCGGCCTCACCATCGAGGAAGGCTGAGACGATCTTCAAACCACCCGCTGCCATTAAAGTCGGAATGCCGAGAAGGAAGGAAAACTCAGTCGCTGCCGGGCGCGCAATGCCAAAGGCCATGGCCATCAGGATGCTGGCCCCCGAGCGGGAGGTGCCGGGAAAGACAGCGGCGATCAACTGCGCCACCGCCACGGCGACAACGACCGCCCAGGTAATCTCGGCGATGCCTGTCTTGCCACGATACAGCCGCTCCAAGATGAGGATGATGATGCCGCCAATGAGCGTAGCCCAGGCCACGGGCGCGATGGTTTCAGGCAGCTCGATGTCGAGCTTCTTGATCACCAGACCACCTGCTGCGGTGATCAGGAACGCCGCGCCGAGCTTCATGAGGTAATCCTGTGTCGTGCGATCCCCCAGCGTGGTGAGGAGATGCTTCACCCGCTTCGTAAAGACAGCCAGCACGGCCAGCACGGCTCCACTCTGGATCACCACATCAAAGAGATCACCCTGCTTCGGCAGCCAGCCCAGATTTTGCGGGATGAGCAGGTGCCCGGTGGAGGAGATAGGCAGGAATTCGGTAACTCCTTCGATGATTCCGAGAATGATGACGGCGAGCCAGTCGGGCATGTGGGTGGGAAAAAGAAACGAGAGTGAAGTTGGCGGCGTGAACAGTCGGGCGGGTGGCGTTGAATGCAAGCCTCCCGGCTGGAAAGCCAACGTTTTGACGAAGCTCTTGTCATAGTCGCGCCCTGCTGCGTATCTTTCCCGTCACGAGATCCCGAATCATGAATCCACGCCACATTCTGCCCGTCCTCGCCCTGCTCTGCGGGGTTTGTTTGAATCCAACCGCCCGCGGCCAGGAGGCACCGACCGCCAGTCAGGCCATCGACATGAACTCAGGCGAGTGGGAGGGCATCGTGAACATTGACGTCTCCGTGCTCTTTCCCGACTTCCGCGAGCCTTGGAACGCGGGTCAGCCTTCGGGAGGCAGCGGCACCGGATTCCTCATCGGCAAAAACCGTTTCCTGACCAATGCCCACGTCGTCAGCAATGCGACGAAGATCGTGATCCGCACCACGAACGACCCACAGCCGCATCCCGCGCGCATCGTCCACGTCGCGCATGACTGTGACCTGGCGATCATCGAAGCCGAAGACGGCGCACCCTTTGAGAAGCTGAAGCAGCTCACCTTCGGCGGCATTCCAAAACTCAACACGGAAGTCATTGCCGTGGGTTATCCGATCGGTGGTGATCGCATCTCCGTCACACGCGGTGTGGTCTCACGCATCGACTTCCGCACCTTCAGCCACAGCGGTGTGGATTCGCATCTCTCCATCCAGGTCGATGCGGCCATCAATCCCGGCAACTCCGGCGGACCTGTGCTGCAAAGCGGAAAAGTCGTCGGCGTGGCCTTCCAGGGCTTCAGTGGCAGCGTGGCGCAGAATGTCGGCTACATCATTCCCGTGCCCGTCATCCAGCGCTTCCTCAAAGATGTCGATGACGGCAAATACGATCACTATGTGGACCTCGCCATCACCGACTTCGCCGTCGAAAACTCCGCGCAAAAGAAGGCGCTTGGCATCGGCGATGACGGCATCGGCGTGATGATCGCCGATGTGGAGCCTGCCGGTAGTGGTGCTGGCATTTTGCAGCGTGGCGATGTGCTGCTCGCCATGGATGGCAATCCCGTGCTGAACAATGGGCTCATCCGCTTCGAAGGCGAACTGATGGACATGAACGAAGTCGTCGAGCGCAAGTTTGCCGGGGACAAATTGAAGCTCTCCTATCTACACAATGGCAAGAAGATGGAGAAGGAGATCGAGCTGAAGCGCTTCGATCCCTATGTCCGCCTCGGTTCGCAATACAATCAACGCCCGCGTTACCTCGTTTATGCCGGGCTCGTCTTCCAGCCGATGGATCGCAACCTGATGGACGCCCACCAAGTGCGCGATCCCGTGGCGAACTTCCTTTTCGACAACTACCTCACTGATAAACTCTACGTCGAGCGGCCCGAGCCCGTGATGCTCACCTCCGTGCTCTCCGACGAGGTGAACACGCATTTCAGCGTGTATGCACAGAGCGTAATTGACGAGATCAACGGCGTAAAGATCCGCAACCTCCAGGACGTGGCCGAAGCCTTGAAAAAGGAGGGCGAAAAGAAAGAGTTCGTCGTCATCAAGCTGCTGGAGAAAGGCCGCCCGATCGTGCTGAAGCGCGACCTCGCCGAAGCTGCTCATCCCCGCATCATGCAGACGTATGGCATCCCCGAGGACTCCTACCTCGGCAACGAATAATCCGACATGGCAACACCACCTCGATCCCAACATTTGCCCGTCATGAAAACTTTTCTCTCGCTTTCTCTCGCTCTCACCACCGGCCTCACCTTTGCCCAGGCTCCCGACAAGAAGGATGCTCCCATCCGGCCCACTCCTTTGGCTCCAGCACAGCCACAGGTCCGCATCCGCAAACCCATCGGCACCATTATTCGTCCGCCACAGCTTCCGCAGGCGGTGATCAACACGAACTCACTGCTCAAGGTCAACGTCACCTACCAGAACTACAACGTCCAGATCCCCTGGCAGAAGGAAAGCGCGGGCGGGCGTCGTGGCCTCGGTGTCGTGCTGCCAAAGAATCGTGTGCTTGTGACCGCGCAGATGGTGGCGGATGCGAACTACATCGAACTCGAACTGCCCGAGAGCGGCCAGAAGATCCCCGCCAAGGTCGAAGCCGTCGATTACGAGGCGAATCTCGCCCTGCTCGCACCGAACTCGCCAGCCAAGGAGAAGGCTTTTTTCACCGGCCTGACCGGCGTGCAGGTGGACACCTCGGCGCGGATTGGCGACTCACTCTCCGTCTGGCAGGCGGGCCGTGTCGGCGATCTCATCGTCACGCCCATGCGCATCAGCAAAGTCATGACGCAGGGCTACATCGTCGATAACGCCGCCTTCCTCGTCTATGAAGCCACCGGCATCATTCGTACTGAGGCGAACAGCTTTACTTTGCCTGTGGTGAAGGGCGGCAAGCTCGCCGCGCTGCTCCTGCGCTACGATTCGAAGAACCAGGTCGCCACGCTGTTGCCTGCGCCGATCATTGCCCACTTTCTCAAAGATGTGGCGGATGGCAAATACGATGGCTTCCCGTCTCTCGGGATCGAATTCCAAGTCACGTTGGATGAGCAGTTCCGCGAGTATCTCGGGCTCAAAGACAACGCTCCCGGCGTCTTCATCAGCAAGGTCATGAAGGGCGGTTCCTCGGATCAAGCTGGCGTAAAACCTGGCGACATCCTGACTTCCATCAATGGCTTCAGCATCGACTCACGCGGTGACTATCAGGACCCGCAGTTCGGTGCCGTCAGCGCCAGCCATCTCGTGCGTGGAAAATCCTTCGTCGGTGACGATGTGGAGATGAAAGTCATCCGTGATGGCAAGGAAGTCGTGCTCCAGAGCAAGCTCACCCGCAAGCAGCCCGATGACTACCTCGTGCGGCCTTACCTCTTTGATAAAGGACCGAAGTATGTGCTCAGTGGTGGCGTGCTTTTCCAGGAACTCACCTCTGCCTACCTGAACTCCTTCGGCGCTGAACAGCGCGGTGGCGCGCTCTTGCGTCTCCAGCGCATCGCCACGAATCCCGATGAGTTTGAAAAGGAAGGGCGCAAAAAGGTGGTCTTCATCGGTGCCGTGCTTCCCACCACCAGCACACAAGGCTACGAGCGCATGAGTGGGCAGGTCGTCGAAGAGGTGAATGGGAAAAAAATCACCGAACTCGCCGATGTGGCTGCCGCTTTGAAGGAACCGAAGGACGGCCTGCACATCCTGAAGCTGCGTGAGTTTCCCTTCATCCTGCACCTTGACGCCCTACGCGTGGAGCGTGACAACATGCAGCTTCTGAACGGTGTCTTCCGCGTCAGTGAGCTTTCAAGGCTGGAGTAATAGCTACTCCAGAAAGTGGTCCGCACAGGACTACGAGCAAACGACAGTAAGCAAAGCGCTAAATGGTGCTGGAACGCTCATTTTACGGGCTTCCGGAGCACAAACACCTGCCGCAATTGACACTTCGGCAGGTGTTATGCATGACAAAAGCACGACAAATCCGGCTCCCCACTCCCGGTGCAGGGGCAAACCTTTCGCCGTGGTCAAACAAGGCTCGGCAGCAGTGCCCATCTATAGGGGCAATGTTCGCGGATCCCAACGCTTTACGGTGGCTTTCTATCGGGACGGCAGAAGGATGCGACGGACTTTTGGAAGCCTAAATGCAGCCAAGGAGGAGGCGCGACTACTGGCTCTCAACATCCAGCGGGGCATGAGTTCGGACAATGATCTCCGCCCGCAAGACCGCGAGGCGTTCCGAGTTGTGTGCGCCATGCTTGAACCCTTTGGGCTGCCTCTGGTTACCGCAGTGGAGGAGTATGTGCAGTGCCGTCGCAAGCTGGGTGAAACATCCTTGATTACTTCGGTCGATGAGCACGTCCGCAGGTCCAAAGGATTCACAACAGGGGTGTTGATATCAAGGGTGATCGAGGAATTTCTTGCTGCTAAAAAGCAGGACCGCATGAGCACGCATTACCTGAAATCACTGCAGAGTATCCTCAAGCAATTTGGTCAGGCTTTGCCGGGTGAAATCGCCAGAGTGACCACTCAGCAAATTGATGCTTGGTTGCGTTCGGGAGATTACTCAGCCGTGACGCGCAACAACCGGCTCAAACGGGTTAAACTGCTGTTTGGTTACGCTCGGCAAAGCGGCTACTTGCCGAAGCGTGAGCCGACGGCAGCCGAGGAGCTCAAGCATCGCAAGCAGGGGGACACTGATGTTGGCATCTTTAAGCCTGAGGAGTTTGAGTTGTTGATGAGAGCGGCTCCGGCTGCACTCATTCCGGTGCTTGCTATTGGTGCTTTTGCGGGGCTGCGCGCAGCGGAAATTGCCCGCCTAGATTGGAGTGCGGTGGACTTGGGGCGCAGGATCATTGAATTGCGAGCCGGGCAGGCCAAGACAGCATCGCGGCGCATCGTGCCCATCAGCGACAATCTCGCGGCGTGGTTGTCTCCCTTGGAGCGACAGGGGTTGGTAGTGCCGGAGAAGGTCGTGTTCGTGAAAATCACTAAACTTGCCAAAAGCTTGGGGTTGGAGTGGCCGCACAATGCCCTGCGGCACTCCTACATCAGCTACCGGATCGCCGTGGTGCAGAGTGCGGCCCAAGTCGCGCTGGAGGCGGGAAACTCTCCGGCGATCATCTTCAAGCATTACCGAGAACTGGTGACCAAGGAGGCTGCTGCCCAGTGGTTCGGCATCATGCCTAAAACCTGCACATCCACGCTTTGACATGGGAATCCCTGTATGAACCCAACACTCAATGCTCCATCACCCCTGCTGAAAAAGAAGCCCTTGGCTGCCCTCTTGGGAGTCAGTTCACGAACCATCGACAACTGGGTGGCGCAGCGAATTATTCCCTACCTCGCCACCAGTCCCCGAATGCATCTCTTTGATGTGGATGCGGTGCGTGCCGCGTTGCATGCACGATTCGGGGTGGAGGCTCGCGAGCCGTAGTCACCCGCGACTTCGTTGCGCAACGAGATGCAACTTTCATCGCGTCTTACGATGGGTGGAGGGTGGAAGTTGGGCAGGCGGGTCGATGAGTCGAATGAGCGCCACCACGGCATAGCCACGGGGCGTTGCTCGTTCCTGTTCCCAGTTCTCCAGCGTGCGCTTGCTGATGCCGAGGAACTCCGCAGCATCGCGCTGACTGAAAGCCTTCTTCTCACGCCACGCCTGAAGCGCACGGGCGAATTTATGGGGAGTCACCCCTTTGGGAAGTTTCATGGACATGGGGGAGAACTACGCAGTTAGCGGACAGGTGGCAACTCGATTGACGCACCCCATGGCACCTCCCAAACCCTGCGACCTACTCAAACCCCACGGCATCATTTGGTGATGCAAACGGATGGAATCCCGAAGTCACGGTGACGAGGCCTCCATTCATGGACCTCCCAGATCTCTTTCCCGCTAACCCCATGCAATTGCGCACCATTCGTCATTACAACTTCAGCGAAGTATCTTCTGCCATGCAGAAAGCCATCCGCCGGGGTGATGCGGCTTTGGCAGGTTACTGGGCTTTGGAACTGTGGCAGAGCGGCTTTGGCAAGTATGTGTGGAAGCGCTTGCTCACCATTAGCGCGGAAGACTGCTGGGGTATCCTCACGCAGGAGGTGAAAGCGCTGCATGACAGCTACTTGGTCATCAATGACGGCATCCCGCCGAGGCAGGCCAAGGGCCGCATCTTCATCAGCAAGGCGGTCATTCTGCTGTGCTTATCGAAGAAAAGCCGTGATCCCGATCACCTGCAAAATTACGTCTATGATCAAAGCGCAGGAGTTGATCCTGACACGCTCGCCCAAGAACTGCGCAGCAGCGGTGAGTATGTAGCCATCCCTGAGTATGCGTATGATTGCCACACACGCGAGGGCAAGAAGCGCGGAAAGACGAAGGCAGACTTCTTCAAAGCGGAGCAGGCGGCGTTGGAGCCATTGCAGCCAGGGTTGTTTGATCACTTGATTGAAGGCTGACCTGATGGTCGCAACAACACGCGTTGATGGTCGCAACAAGTGCATGTCGGGGGTCGGCATACTCTCATACCTTGCGGAGCCTCTGATCCTGTAAAACGCATCCCACGCGCCTTCACAAGGTCATGCTGGTGTGGGGTGTTGTTGGTTGGAACTGAGAGCCGCTCAAATGGTGCCAATCATGGATGGACAACGGTGTTCTGCGTCTCTGCCACATGGTGATCAAATCGGTGCGACACACGAGGTCTCGGTGACGAGGCAGGAGGGAGCCCAGCCCAGCGCTGGTCAACAAGCCACCCCTCCATGCCCATGAACACTACTGCCTCATCGCCCATCACCAAACCCATGCTCGCCGACAAGTGCGAGCGTCTCCATGCCCTCAGCTTCCCGCTGCTCGCCACGCCCAAACTCGATGGCATCCGCTGCCTCAAGCTCAACGGACGTGCGCTGACCCGCAGTTTTAAACCCGTGTCCAACCGCTTCATCCGAGAGTGGATCGAAGCCAACCTGCCTGATGGGTTGGATGGCGAACTGATCGTGAAAGGCACCACCTTCAACGAAACCGCCGGGCATGTGGGCCGCGAGAGCGGTGAGCCTGACTTCACCTTCGCCGTCTTCGACTATGTGAGCGAGGGCATTGACGTTCCTTATGCCTGCCGGATGCAGGAACTGGCGCGGCTGCCCGATTACCAGCGGGTCGATAAAGTGCTGCCTGAGCAGATTCATTCACTCGACGCCCTCATGGCCTATGAGGAGCGCTGCGTGAGTGAGGGATATGAAGGCGTCATGATCCGCACGCCGGGTTCCCCCTACAAGTGCGGGCGGTCCACGGAGCGCGAGGGCTACCTGCTCAAGATCAAACGCTTCGAGGACGCGGAGGCCGTGGCGCTCGACACCTACGAGGGCATGAGCAATCACAACGCAGCCGAGAAGGATGCGTTTGGCCGCACCAAGCGCAGCATGGCGCAGTCCGGCATGGTCGGGCGCGGTGAACTCGGCGGATTCATCGTTAAACACGTGGAGACGGGCATCGAGTTCCGGCTGGGTTACAACCATGTCGTCGGCGGGGTGGACCGCGTCTCCCTGTGGCAGCAGCGGGAGTCGCTGGCGGGTCGGCTGCTCAAGTTCAAGCACCAGCCCAGTGGAGCGAAGGAAGCGCCCAGGTTCCCGAAGTTCATCGGTTTCCGTGAGCAGTGGGACCTCTCATAAGAGGCGCATCAAATGGTGATCAAATTGGTGCGACACACATGGTCATGGTGACGAGGCCAAGGGGTGCCCTGCATGGGGCCAGTCACCCGCATCCATTCCTCCACATGAAACCTGCCGATCCCAAAGCCGCCCTCATCCAGTGGGGCATTGAACTGGAAACCCGCCTTCCTCAGACCAGCCAAGTGCCTGTGGGCAATTACCACGCCGGGTATCCGGTCACCACCGGCATCACGTTGGCCGGTGCTCGCAGCAACGCTCCCGCCTTCAACGCTGATACGTGGAAGGCAGAGCGCGACGGTTCCATCCGCTGCGACGCCGGACAGATACCCTGCGAGTTTGTCTCGCCCATCCTTCATGGTGAGCAGGGAGTGGAGCATCTGATCGGATTCGTTGAATGGCTCAATGCCATCGGTGCCACGGTGGATCGCTCCTGCGGCTGCCACATCACCGTGGGCATCGAGTCCATCATCGGCACTTCCGATACCAAAACGGTGAGCGAGTTCATCCGCAAGCTTGCCCACATCGCCCGCTGGCACGCCCGCAGCCTCTACGGCCAGACGGGCACGGATCGCCACCTCAACCACTACAGCCACCCGTTGTATGAGCAGACCGCTGAGCACATGCGCAAGATCGTCACCTGCGAGCAGGAGCGGGTCAAAGCCGAGTGCGCCGAGCAGTGCGGGCGCGGCATGGTGAATTTTAGAAAAGCGTTCAAGCGTGACCGCAACGGGAGGTTCGTCGGAGTGGTGGAGTTCCGCGTCTTTGCCGGCACGCTGAACATCGAAAAGATCCTGCATCATCTTGCCAGCGTGCTTGGCCTGTGCCGCCGCGCTCACGAGGTCCAATGCCTCGGCGGGTTCGGCAAGAACAAGATCCAAGCCAAGCGCACCGCCACCGCCTCGGATGGTCTGCGGTTCCTGTGGGACTACCTCGGGTGGACCGGCAGTGCGCGCCCCGTCGCCCTTGGGCTCTTCGGCAAGCTGCACTCAGAGTTCCGCCACTACCGCAAGAGCGCGCAGCGGCTCTGCCAGCAGTTCGATAGCCGCTACCCCGACGCGAACCTCTAAGCCTTTGCCCGAGCTATACGCAGTCTGCGGATAGT
>JBIKIA010000407.1:0-4754 GCA_044361885.1 Prosthecobacter sp.
ATGCGCTTCATGGAGTATTGGGACTTGGCCTGAAGCGGCCAGAGGATGGTGCGGATGATGATGGTCATCAGGATGATGGCCAGACCCCAGTTGCCACTGAAGTCATGCATCCAGCGCATGAGGCGGTTCAGTGGCTTGCTGATGAAGCTGAACATACCGTAGAACATGACGAAGTCGCGCTGACCACCGAGGTCGTCGAGACGGGCATACTCCTTCGGACCGGAATAGAGGCTGTATTTTTCCGTCTGTGCGGCTCCGGGAGCCAAATCTATGGGCGGCATGCCCATGGCAGCCTGGATGGCGTGGTCGCTGTCATGACCCGTCGAGTTTTTGAACTTATCTTGGCTGTGATCAAGCAGGAAGCTGGAGGCCCAGACCTTGCCCGGCTTATCCGGCTCAGCCTCATGGCTCAGGATGCTGACGTAGAAGCGGCTCATCACGCCGCTGTAGCGGAGGCGGGTGTGGGAGCTGCGGACTTCAGCGAGAGGGGTGGACATGAAGCCAAGGAAACCGCCCTCTTTGAACTCCGCCGTGCTGCGCTGGTGGGCATCGCCCGAGTCATTCCAGAAGAACGCAGGCTTCAGAGCCTCATCAGGACTGATGGAGTTTGCTGCGCCTGTGTAGAGATAGTACTCCTCGGATTTGTGGGCGACTTTGCCCGTATTGGTCAGGGTGACGTTGAGATTGATGAGGTGTTCGTCACTGCCTTCGCCCTCGGCGACGGCGAATTCCTTGCGGATGGTGATGCCTTCGACGCTGGTACCTTCAAAGGTGATGCCCTTGTCACTCTTGGTGACGATCTTGTAGGCGACAGGGTCATTGCCAGCGGCTTCACGACGCAGAGCGCCGATGGGTTCCTTGCCGTGTTCATTCAGGGTGATCTTGTCCGTGCCTGCGAGCAGCACTTTGGAAATACCACCACCCAAAGTTGTGAAGCTCCAAGTCACGCTGCCGCGTGTGATGGCGTGCTTTTCCTCAGGAAGGACGGGAGTGGCAGAGGCGGCAGGAGCCGTTGCTGCATTGATTGCCGATGGCGCGCTGCTGTCTGCCAGTTTGGCAGGTGCGGCGGTGGACACAACAGCGGGGGGCGCTGGCGGCGGGTTTTTGCTGGCATACCAGGCGTTGAGGGCGATGCCGATGCTACAGAGAATGACGACGATCCAGGCTTTGCGATCCATGAGGTTAGAAATTGAAGGGGCTATTTGAGATGAGTGTGTCGATGACCGCACGTGGAGTCAGGCACGGGATCGTGTCCCTGCCCTCCCCACGGATGGCAGCGGAGAATGCGTCGCGTGCCGAGCCAGGCACCGCGAAATACGCCGTGTTTTTCCACGGCTTGAAGAAAGTACTCCGAGCAGGTCGGTGTGAAGCGGCAGCCCGAACCCGGACCGCCGACACAATGAATGACCGGGGAGATAAAACGCTGGTAACCACGAATGAAAAAACGAACGAGCAGCTTCATGGCACGGCAGCGGCAGGTTTCAAGAAGAGTCCCATCCGGCGGGCCAGACGGGCCCAGTCCTGATTTAACTCGGCGAAGTCCGCTTCAGGAGCACGCCAGCGTGCAATGGTGACAAACTTCCAGCCTGGTGCGATCTCGGCCCGATGCTCTCGGATGATTTCGCGCATCTGTCGGCGGAGACGGTTGCGGGCGACGGCGTTGCCCAGCTTTTTACCTGTGATCAGGCCAAACTGGAATTCACCGACCCCCTCATCACGCAGAAGGGCCAGTACAAAGTACCGGCCCGACTGGCTTCGGCCCTGTGCCCGCATCACCGCGAAATCGCGAGATTCCTTCAGATGAAGGCGTGATGGCAGGCGCATGGACCAGGGACGCCGAATCTCAGAGCACTCAGGTGTGCTGCTGAACGTGACGCTCGTAATGGACTTCCACGCCCTTTGGCACAAGACGCTTGCGTCCGATGCGGCGGCGGCGGCGCAGGATGTCGCGGCCATTCTCCGTCTTCATGCGGGCACGGAATCCAAATTGGCGCTTCCGGGTGCGCTTGGAGGCTTGATAGGTTCTTTTCGGCATAAACGTGTAGGGGGAGTCGAGTGACAGTCACCGGATCACAAGGCGCAACATGATTAACGAATCATGCCCACCCCGGAAACAGGGGCGCGGAGACTACCCGGTGCCCCTGCTTTGTCAAATACGTGATCATCATCTCGGCAAACTTATTCACAGGCCCAAGGGAAACCCCATT
Source organism: Prosthecobacter sp. (assembly GCA_044361885.1). Classification (GTDB taxonomy): domain Bacteria; phylum Verrucomicrobiota; class Verrucomicrobiia; order Verrucomicrobiales; family Verrucomicrobiaceae; genus Prosthecobacter. The sequence goes on from JBIKIA010000407.1 coordinate 2,208, forward strand.
CTAGTCCAGCATCAGAATCTGGAAAAGATCGTGGCGGCGGTCCGTCCAGAGGGGGATGTCAGTGGGTTCCTTGGCCTCCGGTTTGTCGGCAGGAGTGGCTTGGAGGAAGGTCTCATTCACCGTCACGAGGACATAATCCGTGGAGTCGAGGTCTCCGTCTTCCTCGGTGATGATGCGGGTGGTCTTCCAACCGATGTCAGCAGCCAGTTTTTCCACCACGGGGGCCAGTGCGAGATAGCTGTTTGTGACATGCACCGCGATGATGCCGTCGGGCTTCATGTGGCGGCGGTAGATGGCAAAGGCCTCTTTCGTCAGCAGATGCATCGGGATGGCATCCCCGCTGAAGGCGTCCAGCAGCATCACATCAAACTGCTGATCCGGCTCACGGTCGAGCATCAGCCGGGCATCGCCGAGGATGGTATCCACCTTCGCTCCGCGCTTCTCGCCGTCGGCGAGGTAGGTGAAGTGTTTCCGCGCCAGCCGGGGGATCTCGGGATTGATCTCGTAAAAGCGCCACCCCTGCCCTGCCCGCGCATAACACGCCGTGGTCCCAGCGCCCATGCCCACGATGCCCACCCGCGCCTCCGGCCTGTCTTTGAGTGTGTCCAAAGCACGGCCGATTCCGCTATCGTGACCATAGTAGGTCACTGGTTCCTCACGGTAGGCTTTGCCTAGATTCTGCATCCCGTGGATGATCCCGCCATGGGTGAGGGTGCGGTAGGTGTTGTCCAGCCCGTCGTCCCAGTCCTCGTCCACATTCACCGCGCCGTAAAAATTGCGCACTCGTTCGATGCGGTCATCCACCTTCAGCGTCAGCTTCCCCAGCTTGTAAACCCCGAAGCCCGTGTGCCCGAGAAGCGTGAGCGCCAGAGCCCAGCGCACCAGCTTCATCTTGATGCCCCAGACTGAGGCGACCAATGCCAGCGCCGCCACAGCGAAGGCCGCGATCAGCCCCAGCGGCCACTCCAGATAGGTCACAAACACACGCGGAGCCACCTGGCTCACCAGCAGTCCGCCCAGCGCTCCGCCTGCCGACATAAACAAATAAAACTCCGTCAGCCGGGACGTGCGGGGTTTCAGCCGTGCCAGCTCGCCATGACAGACGAGGCAGGCCAAAAACACCGCCCCGAAGCACCAGGCGAGATCGTAAAGGTAGTTCGGTGAAGGATTCCACTCCACCCACGTGCTGTTCGTGATCACCTTGTCCAGCGCCGTCACCAGGATCACCGCCACCGCCAGCAGCGCCCACAGAGGCCGCACATACCAGCGCTCATGCTCGAAGCAGATGATGAAGGTGATCAGATACAGACTCAGCGGGATCACCCACATGAAGGGTACCACCGCCACGTCCTGGCTCACATGATTCGTCGTCGCCAGCAGGAGCGCGCTCGCCACCGCCGGCAGCAGCAGCCAGAGAATCCGGTGCCACCAGCGCGGGCGGTCTTCCGCCAGTTCCACCTCCACCGGCCTTTCATCCGCCGCAGCCTTGGCCGATGTGTGGCGCGAGAGCCAGAAGGACAGGATGGCAAAGGCCACAAAACCACCCGACCACACCCAGGTCTGCTGCGTCACATCCCACGCCGGCTCGATCAGGAAAGGATAGCTCAGCAGAGCTGCCAACGACCCGAGATTCGACAGCGCATAAAGCCTCCACGGCGACTGCCCCGGCATCGACCGAGTGAACCACACCTGCGCCAGCGGACTCGTGCTGGACAACACAAAGTACGGCAGCCCCACCGTCCCCAGCAGCAGCAGCAAGATGCGCCCCGCCGGATCTTCACTCCCCGTCGGCTTCCACGAGTCCCCAGGCGCGATGGGCAGGAAGGCCAGCGCCACCACGATCAGCACGCCATGAATAATGAACTGCGTGCGCGGACGCAGACGCGTCAGCCCGTGAGCATAGGCATAGCCCGCAAAGAGGACGATCTGGAAGAACAGCATGCACGTCGTCCACACCCCCGGACTGCCTCCGAACCACGGCAGGATGAATTTACTGATGACGGGCTGGACTTGGAAGAGCAGGAAGGCACTGAGCAGGCTCAGCAGAGAAAGAAGCAGATGCATGGGAAGACGTGGCAACGCAGGCTAACCCGCCCCCTTCCATCCTGGCGATGTCTTTTTTCGCCAAGTCAGCGTGTCAGATCAGATGCGCGCTCCAGCAAGACGCAGCTACTCGAACGCTCGACTCGAACCCTAATCACAAAAAGCGCGCACCTCGTACCCGAGATGCGCGCGATGAAATGAGGAATGATTACTGGCGGTCGAAGAAACTCTCTTCCTCGCGGTCACCGACCTTGAGGTAGCGGTAGTACACTTCGAGTTGGAGCGTGCAGAGCACCTGGCGGTAGATTGGGTTGCCATTGTCACTGCCGGAAGGCCAGTTGGCACGACCCGCTTTGAAGCTGCCGTCTGGATTTTGCGCGTTCAGGATCTGCGGAAGGAACTGCTGGTTGTAGAACTTCCATTCATCCCCACCGGCCTGGAAGAAGGCCTGGGTGTAGTAATACCAGCAGTAGAGATTGCAGTTCTTCTGCCAGTCCAGCGGCT
>JBIKIA010000408.1:0-4729 GCA_044361885.1 Prosthecobacter sp.
CGTATCCAAACACGCCGCCGCCAATTCGATGAAGCTTTGAAGACGCTCAACCGCGCCGAGCCGGACAAGCTGCAAGGCGTGTGGAAGACGAACATCCTCAAATCCATCGAGGAGGTGAAGATCGCTCAAAAGGCATCGTTTTGAAGCACATGCGATTGCTCCTCTTTTGTGTGCTATTCACTCTGCGCCTCCAGGCTGAGATCCACCACGCTCAGGGCGAGATGGCAGGCGAGGTCACCGCGACCTCTGTTTGGCTCCAGAGCCGCCTCACGGCCATTCCAGGCCTGGTGCTTGATGAGAATGGGGATGTGCCGGGGAAAGAGGGCGTTGCGTACTTTGAGTGGAGTGAGTCGCCCGATTTCACCCAGCCGACACGCAGCAAGTGGTCCGTGGCAAAGGCGGATCACGACTTCATCATCCGCAGCAGTGCCAGCGGGCTGAAACCCGGCACACTCTACTATTACCGCCTCGTTTTCGGTGAGACTCGCGAAACCGCCAAGCCCGGCCCCACACGCATCTTCAAGACGCTGAGCGAAAGCGGCCCGGCGAGCTTCTGCATGGGCAGTTGCATGAACTACCATGCCTTCATGCACGGCAAGGCCAACGGCGGCGGTCCCGTCACTGCGACGGACGAGGACAAGCGGCTTGGTTATCCGTCTTTCGCTGCCATGACCGCCCTGAAGCCGGATTTCTTCATCGGTACGGGCGACATCGTTTATTACGATCATCCCGCGAAGCCTGCGGCGCAGACCTTGCTGGAACTGCGGCGGAAATGGCATGAGCAGTTCCGCTTCCCGCGCCTAATCGAGTTCTTCGCCAAGACTCCGGCCTTTTGGTCGAAGGATGACCACGATTTCCGCTTCAACGACGCCGATCTCCGTGGCGAAAAGCTCCCGGCACCAACCACGGGCATCGAGATCTTTCGCGAGCAGATGCCCATCTTTGATGAAGAAGATCGCGTCACGCCGACCTACCGCACGCATCGCATTCACAAGCACCTCCAGCTCTGGTTTATGGAAGGTCGCGACTACCGCTCTCCCAACAAAATGCCCGATGGCCCTGAAAAGACCATCTGGGGCCGCGAGCAGCGGGAGTGGCTGCAAACGACGCTCAAAGCCAGCGATGCCGCCTGGAAGGTCATCATCACTCCGACGCCGATGGTCGGCCCGGATCGCAACAGCAAGACGGACAACCACACGAACCTCGCCGGCTTCAAACACGAGGCGGACAGCTTCTTTACCTGGCTGCGGGAGAATGGCCTGAACAACGTCCTCACCTTCTGCGGCGATCGTCATTGGCAGTATCACAGCATCCATCCGCTCGGCGTGGAGGAGTTTTCCGTTGGCGCATTGAACGATGAAAACGCCATCCGCGGCGAAAAGCCCGGCGGTCCGAAAACCACCGATCCCGAAGGCAAAATCAAGCAGCCCTACATTTACAAAGAGCCGACGGGTGGCTTTCTGCATGTAACGATCAATGATGACGCCCGGCTCGTGCTAGGGCATCGCGACGATCACGGCGTGGTGCTGAATTCGGTGACGAAACAGCACCCCTGAGAGCAGGATCGGATTTGAGAAGACCCGCGGGCACGGAATCTGCGGCCTGCCTTGGAGTTGCAAGGGCGCAACGTCGCGTCTAGCTCTCCCGCTCTTATTCCCCTGCCCTCCATGTCCGCCAAAATCATCTACACCCTCACCGACGAAGCCCCTCTCCTCGCAACATATTCGCTGCTGCCCATCGTGAAGGCGTTCACCAAGGCGGCGGGCATCGAGGTCGAGACGCGCGACATCTCCCTCGCGGGTCGCATTTTGGCGCAGTTCGGGCAACAGGAGGACGATCTGAGCTACCTCGGCAAACTTTGCCTCGAGCCGACCACGAACATCATCAAGCTCCCGAACGTCTCCGCGTCGCAGCCACAGCTCAAAGCCGCCATCGCTGAACTTCAGGCCAAAGGCTACAAACTGCCCGATCTGCCCGAAAACCCGCAGACCGACGAGGAAAAGGAGATCAAAGCCAAATACGCCAAGGTGATGGGCAGCGCCGTGAATCCCGTGCTGCGTGAAGGAAATAGCGATCGTCGCGCTCCGAAGGCCGTCAAAGATTACGCCAAGGCCCACCCGCACTCGATGGGCAAGTGGTCCGCCGATTCGAAGACCACCGTCGGCACCATGGGCAAAGACGACTTCTTCTCGAACGAGAAATCTGTGTGCGTCGCCGATGCCACAGAGGTGAAAATCGAGTTCACCGCCAAAGACGGCACTCAGAAAGTCCTCCTCCCCAAACTCGCCCTCAAAGCTGGCGAGATCATGGACGCCACCAAGATCAGCAAGAAGGCCCTCGTCGCCTTCTTCGAGCAGCAAATCGCCAAGGCGAAGGCCGATGGCGTGCTCTTCTCCCTCCACATGAAGGCCACCATGATGAAGGTGAGCGATCCGATCATCTTTGGTCATGCCGTGAGCGTCTTCTTCAAAGACCTCATCGCCAAACACGCCGCCACGCTCGCCGAGATCGGTGTCAATTTTAGCAACGGCTTCGGCGACCTCGTTGCGAAGCTCGACAAGTTGCCTGCTGACAAGAAAGCCGAGATCGAAGCCGACATCCAGGCCGCGTACGCCAGCGGCCCCGCTTTGGCCATGGTGAACAGCGACAAAGGCATCACCAATCTGCATGTGCCCAGCGACGTCATCGTCGATGCCTCCATGCCCGCCATGATCCGCGGCGGTGGCAAGATGTGGAACGCCGCCGGCAAAGAGCAGGACACCCTCGCCGTCATTCCGGACAGCAGCTACGCCGGCATCTACCAGGCCACGATCGACTTCTGCAAAAAGAACGGCGCTCTCGATCCCAAGACCATGGGCAGCGTGCCCAATGTCGGCCTCATGGCCCAGGCCGCCGAAGAATACGGCAGCCACAACAAGACCTTCGAAGCCCCCGCCGACGGCACCATCAAAGTCACCGACACCGCAGGCAACGTGCTCTTTGAACACGCCGTCGATCAAGGCGACATCTGGCGTGCCTGCCAGACCAAAGACGCCCCCGTTCAAGACTGGGTCAAACTCGCCGTCAAACGCGCCCGCGCCAGCGGCGTGCCCGCCATCTTCTGGCTCGACAAAGCCCGCGCCCACGACGCCCAGATCATCGCCAAGGTGGAGAGGTATCTCAAAGATCACGACACCTCCGGCCTCGACATCCGCATCCTGCCACCCGCCGAAGCCTGCACCGTCAGCCTCGAGCGTATCGTCCTCGGGCTCGATACCATCTCAGTCACCGGCAACGTCCTACGCGACTACAACACCGACCTCTTCCCCATCCTCGAAGTCGGCACGTCCGCCAAGATGCTCTCCATCGTTCCCCTCATGAACGGCGGCGGTCTCTTCGAAACCGGCGCCGGCGGCTCCGCGCCGAAGCATGTCCAGCAGTTCTGCGAGGAGAACTACCTCCGCTGGGACAGCCTCGGCGAATTCTTCGCCCTCGCCGCGAGCTTCGAGCACCTCGCCGACACCTACAAGAATCCGAAGGCCAAGGTCCTCGCCGACACCCTTGACGCCGCGAATGGCAAATTCCTCGAATTCGACCGCAGCCCCGGCCGCAAACTCGGCACCATCGACAACCGCGGCAGCCACTTCTACCTCTGCCTCTACTGGGCCCAGGCCCTCGCCGCCCAAACCGCCGACACGGACCTCGCCGCGACCTTCAAGCCCATCGCCGAGGCCCTCACCGCCAACGAGAGCAAGATCGTCGCCGAACTCCTCGCCGTCCAAGGCCAGAAAGCCGACGTCGGCGGCTACTACAAGCCGGACAACGCCAAAGCCGACGCCGCGCTGCGCCCGAGTGCGACTCTGAATGGGATCTTGGCGGGGGTGTGAGGCTTCTGCCGAAGCTATTTTCATTAACACGTGAAGTCATCAATCAACTCGGGCCGTTGTGGGCACCGAGTTGATTGCGTTTAGGGCATAGGCATTGTCGGAAACACACCATAACAGGCGCAGAGCAAATTCAGCTTTTAGCGGACTTGTTTCCAGCTTGGGATATTGGGTAAGTCAGCCGGATTCAAGGAGTGCTGAACAAGTACTTTTCTAGCCTGGCATCATCATGTGGACATGGGTTGTGCATGACTTGAGAAGGTGCCAGCGAGATCTCGGCCAGGACTTGTTGGAGTGGTGCCGGCAAGCATGCCGCCCTTCATGCCGTTCTATGCGGCATGAATGCGCAGCATCTAGTCGTGACATGCCTTGGATTGGTGAGTTTATCCTGGGGGGCAGATGTCGAGCCGCAGCCTTTTCTCGCGGCGACGCAGCGGCTCATCGACGCGACGAGCTTCCTCGGCACGCCGTTCAGTGCGGAGGAGATCGCGACGCTGAAGGACGGCATCCGTGCGAGTGATGCGGCGGCGATTTCTAAAGTGCAGTCGGTGCTCGATGCTCATGCGCTCTTCCACGTCACGATCACGCCGGAGCAGCGGGTGAAGGTGGCGGCGGGTGCGGCGAAGCCGGTGCTCGATGAAGCGGGCTGGCGGCAGTATCTCGTGCGCGTGGAAAATGAAGCGGGCGTGACGGCGCGGCTCGTGGCTGGCAGTCCGCAGGCAAAGGAGGCGTATGTGAAAGGCTCGCCGCCGGTGGTGCCGAACGTGAAGCCGAAAGACCCCGGCGAACCAGCGCTCTCGACGCGCTGGCTGGATTTGCAAATGTTCGAGGCGGAGCCGATGCGGCTGAATTTGAGCGGGCTCGCG
>JBIKIA010000431.1:0-4423 GCA_044361885.1 Prosthecobacter sp.
TTCGGCCTGACCTTCCCGCCTGAACTCAAGGCTGAAGCCGCACGTCAGTCAACCGCCCGCAAAACCGATTCGGCGGCTGTTCCGCCAAATGCCGCCGCTCCCGCGCCGCTGGGGCGCCTTGCTAAGCTAAACCTGATCGAGTTCCTCGAGACTCCCAATGTGGAGATCAATCGCAAGGGCATCCAGGATGGACTGGCCAAAGCCGGGTTGGTGGAGGGGCGCGACTACGAATTGGTTCTCCGCAATGCTCAGGGCGACATGGCGGCTCTCAACACCATCATGGACGCGGCCGCCTCCGACGGGTCCGAATTGCTCATCACCGCCACCACGCCAGCCCTGCAAGTCGCACTGCAACGTGCCGCGAAACGACCCGTGATCTTCTCGCTCGTTGGCAACCCGATGGAGGCTGGGGCAGGGCGCACCGATCAGGACCACCTGCCTAACGTCACGGGCGCTTATGTGAATTCGCCGCATTCGGAGGGGCTGACGGCGTTGCGACGCTGCCTGCCCAACCTCAAGCGAGTGGGAACACTGTTCGTGCCGTCCGAGGTGAATTCGGTTTACTACAAGGACGAGTTGCTCAAGGCCGCCAGTGCTTTAGGCATTGAGGTGGAATTGGTGGGCGTGAGCACCAGTGGCGAAATCGCCGACGCCGCTCTGGCGCTTTGCAGCCGCAACATCGATGCGGTTTGCCAAATCTCTGACAACCTCACCGGGGCCAGCTTCGCGAGCATCGTCCAGGCGGCAAACCGCGCTCGACTGCCCCTGATGGGGTTTGCCTCAGGCCAGGCCGAGTCCGGCGCATTCCTGACCGTTTCGAGGGACTTTTATGACGGTGGTCTGGCGTCAGCGGCCATGGCTGCGCGCATCCTGCGAGGGGAGTCACCGGCGGTCATCCCCTTTCAGTTGGTCGCTAAAATCAATTACGAATTCAATCAGGCCAGCGCCCGCAGCCTCGGCATCACGATTCCAAAGGACCTCTTGCAGCTCGAGGAATCCGTCCACTAAAAACCGCACCATGGAAATCACCTCACTCAACGACGAAGGCCGACAGGAACTGCAACTCCATGGACGTCTCGATGCGAACTGGGCCGACCGGGTCGGTCAAGCGATCGAAATGGCGATTCAATCGGGTTATCATCGGGTGGACATGGAGTTTACCCGTGTCGATTACGTCAGCTCCGCAGGCATCCGGGTTCTGCTAAAGTATCACAAGCAGCTCAAGACTGTCGGTGGGGCACTGCGGGTGCTCCGGCCCACCGCTGGCGTCCTCGAAGTGCTCCAATTGTCCGGGATCGCTGGAATGCTGGTCGGCACGTCGGAACCGGGTTGGGCCCCTGGGGTGTCCACTGTCGCCACCCCACCCGCAACCCTCCCGCCGCGCCAATGGGAGCAGGACGGATTGGAGTTCGAACTGCACACGCTGGCATCGGCGGCCGAACTCTCCGTTCGCCTGCACGGTCACCCAGAAGCGTTTGCCGAAGGTAAAATGGCGGACTCAAGCAGTCATCACCTGCGCTGCGAACCGGACCTTGTGTCGGTGGGTTTGGGCTCGTTCGGCCGGACGGCGGAAGAGGCCTCGGGCCGCTACGGAGAGACGCTGGTGGTCGCAGGCGCGGCCGTTTCCATGCCCACCGATGGCAGCAGTTTGCCGGATTATCAGGTCACCGAGGGAAAACATATTCCCGAGGTTCAGTTGCTCTACGGGATTTCCGCCCGGGGCGCTTTTTCGCACTTGCTCCGGTTCGAGGCCGCTCGCAGCCCGCGTGGCGTGGTCGGGCTCTCCACCCTTGTCGGATCGATCTTTGAGAGCGTTCCAGTCTCGGCGGCTGCCTTTGTCATGGTGGCTGAGGTCGCCGGCATAGTGGGCGGCACCTTGCTACGCTCTCCCGACCAGACCGCAGGTCAATCCCCCCTCGCATTTCCTGAAGTGAGGGATTGGATGACCTTCACCACCGAGCGCGCGAACGAGCGGCAGGTCGTCCTGATCGTCGGATTCGCCGAAAAATCTCCCACACTGGAGAGCCTTCCCTTTATACGCCGGATCGGGCCAGGGACTTCGGCGCTCGGGCATTTTCACGCAGCCGTTTTTCCCTACCGCCCGCTGCCGAAGGGCCGGGTGGATCTCGCGGAGATGCTAGCACCTCTGTTGAACAGTGCCGCGGCGGAGACGGTGATGCACCTGCTCGCCGATGAGCGGGAGTTCGAAGGGCTGGGCGAAACCGATTTCATGCGCGGAGCCTGCTGGTTCAGCCCGCTGCGCCCCCTTCCAAATGCAACTCCATCCTGACTTTCTGACATGACACTTCTTATCGGGGCCGCCACCATCGGAATGATCCTCGCCTTACTGGCGCTTGGGGTCTATCTCAGTTTCCGCATTTTCAATTTTCCAGACATCACCGCCGATGGCTCCGTCACTCTCGGAGCGGCTGTGGCGTCCATTCTCCTTGTCCACGAATGGTCGCCGCTGGCGGCCACATTTGCAGGCTTTCTGGCGGGCGTGGTCGCGGGCGCACTCACCGGAGTTTTGCATACTAAGTTCAAGATCAACGGCCTCTTGAGCGGCATTCTCGTCATGACCGCTCTATACTCCGTGAACCTGCACGTGATGGGCAAAAGCAATATCCCGTTGCTGAACGAAGCCACCCTTGCAGACCAGGCCGAATCCCTCGTCTCGAGCTTTCTCGGCGGAAACCAGTCCGAATTCCTGCTGGCCGGATGGACCGTGGGGGTCCGCGATGCTGCCATGCTGGGCGGTGTTTCTCTCATTGTCATTGCCGTCGGTCTCGCCCTTTACCTCTTTTTCCGCACCAACCTGGGCACGGCGATGCGCGCTACGGGTGATAATCCCCAGATGATCTGTGCGCTCGGGGTCAGCGTGGACTTCATCATCATTCTCGGGCTTGCGCTCTCCAACGGACTCATCGCCCTCTCCGGTGCTTTGCTGGCCCAGTATCAGGGCTTCGCCGACGTGCAGATGGGCATCGGCATGGTCGTTTGGGGGCTCGCCAGCGTGATCATCGGTGAAGCGCTGGTCGGAAGCAAGAAAATCGGCCTGCTCATCACGGGCGCGGTCATGGGATCGGTTCTCTTCCGCTTGCTTGTGGCCATCGCGCTCCGCTGGGGACTCAATCCCAACGACCTCAAGCTGATCACCGCGCTGTTCGTTTTCGCTGCCCTCGTCACGCCTGCCCTGCTGCGAAAACTCCGTCCCGCAGCCAAATCTTCCGCCATCTGACGCCATGCTTGAACTCCAAAATCTCATCAAGACGTTCAATCCGGGCACTCCGAATGAGGTGCGGGCTCTGCGCGGGGTGACGCTGACGCTGGAACGTGGATCCTTCCTGATCATCATCGGTACCAATGGCAGCGGAAAATCGACCCTGCTCAATGCCGTGGCCGGCTCCTTCCTGGTCGATTCCGGTCGAATCACGCTGGCGGACCAGAACATCACTCGACTCCCAGAACATCGGCGGGCGCGCCTCATTGGTCGCGTTTTCCAGAACCCCTTCAGCGGTACGGCTCCCGCAATGACGATCGCGGAGAATCTTGCCATGGCCGCCCGACGCGGCCAGCCCCGCGGTCTAGGCTGGGCACTCAATCCGAATCTGCGCCAGCAGATTCGCGATCGCATCCGATCCCTCAACATGGGCCTGGAGGACCGCATCGACAACGCCATCGGCAGCCTCTCCGGCGGCCAGCGCCAAGCGCTCACGCTGCTCATGGCTTCCTGGCTCAAGCCCGACCTCTTGTTGCTGGACGAGCATACCGCAGCGCTTGATCCCAAGAGCGCTGACCAAGTCATTCGGCTCACCCATGAAATCATCCAGCGCGACAAACTGACCACTCTGATGGTCACCCATTCGATGCAGCAGGCGGTCCATCTCGGCGACCGCATCATCATGATGCACCGTGGGCAGGTCCTGCATGACCTGCGCGGGGCGGAACGGGCGCGCGTGCGGCCGGAGGATTTGTTGAACCGCTTCGAAGCGGTGCGCCGCCGCGAGCAACTGGACGCCGGGGTCGCGGATATGCTGCGTAAAACCTACATCTGATAGGTTTGGCGCTGGCCATTTATTCCTAATCCACATTGCTACCTTAAAATGTTACTTTCATGAAAAAATCAGTGCAAACAGGCCGCTCTATCCGGTCAATTTTTCCTGAACGCGCTGACTCTTAATCGGCGTCGTTTGCAACATGTTCCAAGCCCAAATCGCTGCTCCAATGACAATCTGCCGTCTGCTCCTGCCGAAGCGCCTCCTTCTTACAGTCGTTATTACCGCGGTATTGGCTCCCTCCCTTCTCGCGGTCGAAACCACCCAGAGCCTGCCACTGCGGTATGGCTGGAATGCGGTCTGGCTGGAGGTCGGCCCGGTGAATGCTGAAGGGCAGCCTTTGACCTGCGACCAGGTCTTTCAATCCA
>JBIKIA010000409.1:0-4674 GCA_044361885.1 Prosthecobacter sp.
CCATTGCCCTCGTCGATGCCGCGCATCTTCGAGACGAGGTAATGCACCTGCTGCGCATACCAACGGCTCACGGTCGTGTACTCGGCCACCAGCGCCTCCTGATTCTTGTGATGACTCATGCCGTGGTGATCGTTCTTTACACCATCGAGGAAGGTGAAATTCTGCCGCGAGAAGCCGTGCGCGCTCATGAAGGTCGCTACACGAGTCGTGTCCGTCTGCAAAGCGAGCACCATCAGGTCGAGCATGAGCTTCATGTGCTCGTCCTTGCTCATCGGGATGCCAGCAGGCGGCCGTTTCATGTCCGGCGGCGTCAGCGGCGACCACTCGGGCGCTGGCGGATTCATCGTGCGCTCGATCTGCTGCTCCACGCTGCGCACGCCATCAAGGTACTCGTCGATCTTCTCCTTGTCGCGACCGCTGGCGATCTTTTGCAGCGCCTTCGCGTCCTCCAAAACGAGATCCACCACGCTGCGACGGTTCTCCGCCGCCCGCCGAGCCTCCGGCGACGACGGATCGCGAAACAACCGATCAAACGCCGCCCTCGGACTGATCTCTGGCGATATGCGCTGGGTGGCACTGCTCCACGAAACGGTGTTCGCCAGCGAGATCGGATCATCGCCCGCCATTCCTTGTCGTGGTGGCTCCGTGCCGAGTTCGATGCTCTGGAAGCGCGTCACCTTGCCAATCTGCCGAGCAATCACCTGATCGACCGAAACTCCATTCACGCCATTCTCGATGGCAGTGCCTGTCAAAAACGCGCCTGTGAGCTTCACATGGCCTCTGCCGCAACTGTCGATTCCGCTGAGCACGACCATGTCGTTCTTGAATGACGCCAGCGGCTCCAAAATTGGCGACAGAGCGTAGTTTTTGCCTTCGCCCTCCACATTCCAAGCCTTTGGAAACACGCCGTTTGGTTGAAAAAAGTCACAAAACGACGTGGTGGCGGCTTCTGCGCCGCACGAGCCTTTGGCGTCATGATTTCCAGCCAGGGCAGGGCCAAGGTGGCTCCGACTCCACGGAGAAAGGTGCGGCGCTCGAGATGAATGAACATGAGAGTCGCTAACGACTCCTGTGCGTGCCAGCTTGCACCGAATCCGTGAGGGATTCGGCCATGCTGTCTCATTCATCTGGTCTGTGCTTGTCCGACGCAATGTTGATTGATCGCAAGCAGGCTTCCGGTATGAGATGCCACCCGTCATGAAGTCCAGTGTTCTATTCTTCGCGTTGTTGTTCTGTTTTACTCCTGTCCATGCGGCGACCCCGCATGATGAGGCGCGCTTTCTGGCGGGGCTGAGCATGGATGGATCATCGCTGGAGCTGCTGGCGCGTGAGGCGTCGTGGCAGGAGCATGCGTCGGCTTTTCATCGGGCCTGGCTGGATGTGGAGGAGCGGCAACTGGGGCCGATCCGAGCGTGGATGCCAACCTCTCTCAGTTACATTTACGCGGACCCGAGCCCGCTTTTCTACATGTTCAGCGGACCGGACTTGCTGTATGCGCATGCTTTTTATCCGAATGCCTCGACCTATATTCTGTGCGGTCGCGAGCCGGTGGGGGAGGTGCCGAATGTGGCGGGGCTGAAGCCGGGAGTGCGTGCGGCGGCGCTGGGGAATCTGCGGAAGTCGCTGAATGCGATTCTGAGCTACAGTTTCTTTATCACGGCGGACATGAAGAATGATCTGACGGCGACGCAACTGAGCGGGACTTTGCCGGTGATGATGGTCTTCCTGGCACGGGCTGGGTGTGTGATCCGAAGTCTTGAATTGGTGAAGCTGGATGCGGCGGGCACGCTGACGACGGAGAAGTCGAAAACGCCGGGGGTGAAGGTGGTCTTCACGGGGACGACGGGGAAGGTGCAGACGCTGTATTACTTCCAGACGGACCTTTCGAACTGGGGCATCAAGGACAATCCGGGCTTCATGGCCTTTTGTGCGAAGCAAGGGCAGGGGAATGCGCTGGTGAAGGCGGCGTCGTATCTGATGCACATGAATGAGTTTTCGACGGTGCGGGATTTCCTGCTGAGCTCGACCCGCAATGTGATGCAGGATGACAGCGGCATCCCATGGCGGTATTTTCAACCGAAGGAATGGATGATGGGGCTGTATGGGAACTACGTGGGGCCGATCAATCTTTTCAAACAGCACGATCAGGGGGATCTGCGCGCGGCCTTTGCGCAGCAACTGGTGGGGGATCTACCTTTTGGGGTGGGCTATCAATGGAAGCCGGGGATTTCGTCGATGATCGTGGGGACGGCGCTGCGGTCGGTACCGAGGGCGGCGGTGGTGGCTGAGCCGGTGGCGGAGTGAAGTCTGTGCTATCGCGAGCGGCTGTCCTGTGCCAGATGCCGCTCTTATGAATGTCGAACGCGTGAAGTATGTGATCTGGGCTGTGGATATGGCACGGGCGGTGAAGTTTTATCAGGAGGTCTTCGGGGGCGAGCTGCTGAAGCGGAATGATTACATCAGCGAGGTGCGCATCGGGGAGGGTATCATCGGCATCCATGGTGGTGGTGAAGGTGGCAAGACTTGGACGGGGCTGAGCTTCCAAGTGGCGGATGTGATTGCCGGAGCTGCGGAGATCGTGCAGGCGGGAGGTCAACTGACCCGTGAGCCTGAGCCGGAGGATGATGAGCCGCCGCATCTGGCGATGTGCGTGGACACGGAAGGCAATGAGATCATGCTGACGCGGAAGCGCTCGTGATGGAGGGCGGGCTTAGCGCCCCGGGGCGGCGACGACATCGAGGATGAAGAGCCAGTTCCGGGTGACGAGGGCGCTGACGAAGATGCCGAGCATGAAGGTGACAGGCAGGGTGAGTTTTTTCCAATGCTGGAGGGCGCGGTCTAGCCCGAGTCCGGCGGCGATGACGACGACGGAGGTCCAGAGGCAGGCGTAAAGGAGGAGGTGATCCTGACGGCCATACCAACTGACGGTGGCGATGCTCCAGATGAGGACGCCGATGACGCCGAGGGTGAATGGCTCGATCTGGGCACGCCAGACGATGCCGGCAAAGGCGAGAGCGAGGATGAGGAGCCAGCCGCCGCTGAGGCCGCGCTGAAGTCCGAGGGCGGACCATTCGGGAGCCTGGAGCACGACTTTGCTGCGAGTGCGGTCCAGTTCCCTGGTGGCGTAGTCGGGGGCGACGATGTTGGAGACGAAGACTTCGCGCGCGACGAGAGCCTGGGTGTCGCGCGTGGCTTCCCAGTCACTGCGCAGGCTTTGCCATTGAGCCCAGCTTTTCGGTAAAGGGGTGGAGGTGGGGTAGATCTGACGCTGAATATTGGCGAGGCCGAAGGTGAGGGTGAAGGCGGTTAGTGTGATGAGGATCGGGCGTGCGTGGAAGCTGCCGTTTTGAAGCCGGTCCTGGGCACAGCGTGTCATGGCCATGATGAGGCAGGGGATGACATTGCCGATGAAGCAGCTCATGGCATAGACGGCGGCGGCGACATGCCAGGCTGGATGCACGAGCGCCCCACGCGCGGTCACGGCGATGAGTGAGGCGACGCCAAGTCCGGCAAAAATCCATGTCTCGGGCAATGGGGCCATGATGAGGGCGCAGGTGCCGGTGCCGAATGTCATGGCGAGCAGGATGCTGTGAAGATTGCCCGAGCCTGACCACAGGAGGGCATGATAGACCATGACGACGGTGAGTGCGGCGGCCAGACAGGTGAGGAAGGCGACGCCGTGCTTCTGGGCGCTGCCGAGATCCTGGCCGATGAACTGCCAGCCTTTGATCATGAACTGGGCGAGCGGCTGATGCAGGAGGGTGAAGGCGGGATGAAGCGGGCTGATTTTGCCATGAGTTCCAAGGCGGTCTGCGGTGAGATCCTGAAAAACGGTCTGCGTGGCCGCACCAAAGATGCTACCATCCCGGATATAGATGGGAGTGTCCTGAAATTTGAGGTGGGCGGCGAAGAAGAGGCTGTAAAAGACGGCTGCGAGGAGGGCGCCCATGCCATGCCAGCGCGTGAGGACGCGAGCAGCTTTGTCAGGTGATCTGGGGCGTGTGGATGGACGCATGGAAGGAGTGCGCTGTGAGAGATCACAACCCGAGGGTGAACTTACAGCAAAGGCGAAGGCCTGGGATCAGCGGTATTTTTTGCTGAACATCAGCCTTGCCAGCTCTTGGTGCCGCTTTTGCAGTTTGATGACACGCTGATAGTTGGTGTCGATAACGGCGATCTGGCCCGGGAACTGCAGCCGGAGTCCTTCGCAGTTGGCGGCGATCTGGTCGATGGCGATCTTGAGTTCCCGCAACTTTCGACTTTCGTCAGCGGTGATTCGGCTCTCGTAGATCGTGTGATGGAGGATGTCTGTTTCACGCTCAAGATAGGAGATGGCGTTGGGTAGGGCTTCGACACCACCGACGAGGCCGCCTGAGTTCGGATCAACCTGGGGGATCTTTGGCAAGAGATTGCCCGGACGCTGGGGAATGACGGCCTGGGGCTCTGCGGAGAGCCCGCCATTGCGTGCATCAATGATGGTCGGGGTGATGAAGAGCATGAGGTTTTTGTGGTTCTTGCTCTTGCTGTCATACCTGAAGGCCTTGCCGATGAGTGGGATGGCCTGGAGGAAGGGAATGCCTGCTTTGCCCTCGCGCTCGCGGGCTTCATCGAGTCCGCCGACGGCGACGGTGTACCCGGAATTGACTTCGACGGTTGCCGAATAGAGGCGTGAAG
>JBIKIA010000410.1:0-4672 GCA_044361885.1 Prosthecobacter sp.
CAGGCAATAAAAATGGGTTTTGTCCAGCATGGGGGCGCTGGGAGTCTGTGGCGAGCCTTCCAAACGCCGCGTGGAATTGTAATCGCGGGGTTTTTCCGTGGTGGCTTTATCCGCGCCATGCCAACCACACTCACCTGGGACATGACTTTGAACGGAGCCCCGCTTTTTTGGGACTCCGCCGGAGCGCTCGCGTGGGATGGGGTGGTGCCTAACATCCAACCTAACAAACCTATGGCCTCCGACAACCGTATCTCGCTGGAGATCACTCCGGCTCAGAAGACCGCCATCGTCAACGCTGTCACGGCGTTGAAAACTGCCCTCCAGGGCATCACCATCAACCTCACCAAGGACGAGCGCCAGACGCTGCCGAAGATCGGCGACAAGACGATCGCCTTTGATGAGAAGTGCGCCGCCTACATGGCCGCCCGCCCGGAGCTGGTCCCCAGCTTCCTCGATGTGGCAGAGCTGACCAAGGACCGCGCCCTCATCGCCGACTTGCTCCCCTGCCTGCGCGAGATCGCCCCGATCTGCGAAGGCCTGGAAGACACCATCACGCTGGCCTACTCCGACGTGTATGTGGCCGACCTCGCCTTTCACCAGAACGTGAAGCAGGCCGCCAAGCGCGGCGTGCCCGGCACGGACACGATCTACGACGACCTCAAGACCCGTTTCCCCGGTCGCCCGAAAGCCGAGCCACCCACAGATCCGACACCCTAAAACCGCCGGAAACTCTGAATCGCCATAATAATGGCCGCTTTTCAGAGTTAAAAGTATCCCGCTGGGACTTAATTAGTCCCGGCGGGGCACTCATTAGGAGTTCCGAGGGACTAATTGGTCCCTTCGAGGGAGAAAAAGCTACCGTGCAGGAATTAATAAGTCCCGGCCAGGACTTAACAAGTCACTGCCACCCCCCTGAAAGTCCCGGCGGGTGACCGATTGCTCCCTCACAGGAATTAATAAGTACCCGCCCGAGAGAAAAAGCCCCCTCCGAGGGAGAAATAAGTCCCGGCGACCGAGCAATTAGTCCCTCGGAACTCCTAATGGGTCCCTCTGAAGGAGAAACATCCCGCCTCCAGTGAGCAAGCGCCAGCCCTGAACCTGCAAGCCGAGATCCATCCTGAGCCAAGCCAAGTGTCCGACACCTTTTCCAAACCCGCAGGCTAGAAAGCCTACGCCACCACCCAAGCCACCATGCCCTACGATCCCACCCTTCCACTGCCCAACTCGCCGCTCGAATCGCAGGTGATCCGCGATCAGTTCCAGGCGCTGTTTAATCTGATCAACAACATCGCCACCATCACCGCCGCGCAGGTGGATGGCGTGACCACGGTGAATCCCGGTGATCCGGCGAGTGTGTCCGTCAGCGTGAGCGGCGGCACCCTGCACCTGAGCTTCAGCATCCCGCGTGGGAATGACGGCGCACAAGGTGCCTCGGGAAGCAATGGCAACGACGGTGCCCAAGGCCCCCAGGGACCGCCCTTTGCCAATGCCATCGTGGATGCGGTGAACACTCTGAATCCCGGTGAGCCTGCGACGGTGGGCGTGAACTTCGATGGCGCGAACGTGCGCTTCACCTTCGGCATCCCGCGCGGCAGCGATGGTGCCACAGGCCCGGCGGGCCAGAACGGCGAAGTGACGCAGGTGGATCTGAACAACGCGCAGCTCAACACGCTGAGCCAGACGAGCAATATCACGAACGGTGTGGGCACGCTGGACACCCCCTTCACCAATGACCCGCCCACGACGGCGGACATGGAGGTGATGCGGCAGGCCTACAATGATCTGGTGCTGGCCCTGCGGAGGTGATTGGAGATCAGGGGCTAAGCGTCACTCGACTGTCCATCATGGCCTCAATTACAGGATGAACATGATTCACAGGATCAACAGGATTTTTCAGACCTGTTAATCCTGACAATCTTGTAAATCCTGTGGAGAGATCGTGGTGGCTGCTTTTCCTCTCGACTCCCCTGCCCTGCCGCTGCTTAACTCCGCGCCGATGTCCGCTGACGCGTTTGCCACTGAATCTGAGCTTGTCTCCGCCTCGAAACCCATTGCTGCGCTGCGGCAGGCTTTGAATGAGGTGCTGTTTGGGCAGAATGAACTCATCGATCTGACGCTGTGCGGCGTGATCGCACGCGGGCATGTGCTGCTGGAGGGTCTGCCGGGGCTGGGCAAGACGGAGCTGGTGAAAGGACTGGCGAAGGCTCTGAACCTGACGACTCGGCGGGTGCAGTTCACGCCGGATTTGCTGCCGGGTGACATCACGGGAAATCCGGTGCTTCAGGAGGTGGATGGGCGGCGCGAGTTTGTTTTCCAGCCGGGGCCGATCTTTACCAATCTGCTACTCGCGGATGAGATCAACCGCGCCTCGCCGAAGACGCAGTCGGCGCTACTCGAAGCCATGCAGGAGCGCCGTGTGACGGTGCTCGGGCAAACGCACACGCTGCCTGATCCGTTCTTCGTGCTCGCCACGCAGAACCCCATCGAACTCGAAGGCACCTACCCGCTGCCGGAGGCGCAGGTGGATCGCTTTCTCTTCAAACTGGAGGTGCTGCGCAACAGCGCGGCGACGCTGGCGAAGATCGTCACGCATCGCGAACTCGGTGTGGAGCCGCAGGTGCCTGCGATCACGACGCGCGAGGAGTTTGCGCATATCCAGGCCGTGGCACGGCGTGTGTATCTGCCGGATATCGTCGCGGATTACATCGCCCGCATTGTGGATGCCACGCATCCGGGTCAGTCGAAGGCATCCGAAGGCGTGCGCTATGGCGCGAGTCCACGTGCGGCGCTGAGTCTGGCCTCGGCGGCGAAAGCGCGAGCGCTGATGCATGGCCGGCCGAATGCGAGCTTTGAAGACGTTCAGGCTCTAGCATTGCCCGTGCTGAATCACCGCGTGCTGCTCGACTACACGGCCCGCATGGATGGCCGCACGAGTGCCAGCGTGGTGCGTGCGATCCTGGCTGAAGTGCCTGTGCAGAATCTGGCGACACCGAAGACTTTGAAGGAGGCGGCATGAATCGGGAGACTTCTCAAATCACGCTCCTGCTCTGCTTGCTAGCTTCATCCGCGCTGGCTCAGAAGACCATCACGAATGGCAATCTCACCAGCGATGGCGCGCGCGCACTGGAGATCCGCAGCGTGTTTGATCCGATGCCTCCTTCTGGTTACGCGCCGTTGCGCATCGTGGCGACGAATGGGACCGATGCCGACATGCGCTGGGACTTTTCCTTCCTCTCGAAGACGCAGCAGTTCCGCCGTGAGAATGAGCACCGCAGTCGGCTCGCGCTACCCATGCCGGCGCATAGCACGCAGTCGGCGACCTTCCTCGCACCGCTGTCGGTGAACTACGGAGACACCAGCTCCGGCTACTGGAACAACAATCATCAGTTTCACATCACGCTGGATGGCACGGGGCTGGATCAGCGGAGCTTCCAAGAATATCACGAACGAGCCGATGAGTTCCCCGCCATCGCCATCAGCAAAGGGCTGGCGGATGCGAATCACTCGAAGCTGAAGGATGAGGTGGAGCGCCTCGGCACCGGCGGCAGCAAACGTGAGTTCTTCGGCAGCGTCTTTGCACCTGCCGATCTCCCGGAAGATTGGCGCGGCCTCAGCGGCTTTGATTTCCTCATGATCAGCAGCAGCGAATGGCAGTCGCTGAAGCCTGGGCAGCAGCTCGCGGTGATGCAATGGGTGCGCTTTCATGGCGAACTGCATATCTATGGCACGGCTGGTATCACACCCGCTGGACTTGGTCTGCCTCAGGGCTTTGAGTCGGATCAGAAAGAGATCTCGCTCGGCGTGATCAAACTAATCCGATGGGATGGCAAGTCGCTCGATGCAGGTGTCACCGTCGGACGCTACTATGGCACACAAACACGCGCCCAAGACATCACCGCTGGCTACTCGGGTCTCTCGACTGGCAGCATCCGCAAGCCGGTGTGGGAACTGCTCAATGCACTCGGCGAGCGCAACTTCGCCTCCTGGCAGGTCGTGGCTTTCCTGGTCGTCTTTGGAATTCTCGTCGGGCCGGTGAATCTCTTTGTGCTCGCGCCATCGGGGCGGCGGCATCGCTTGTTCATCACCACACCGCTGCTGTCAGTCGGCGCGAGTTTGCTCATGGTGGGCATCATTTTGACTCAGGACGGCACGGGCGGCATGGGCGCGCGACTTGTCGCCATCGACCTCCAGCCGGAAGAAGCCGCCGCCTACGTCACGCAGGAGCAATCCAGCCGCACCGGTGTGCTGCTGGGCGGTGGCTTCGAGGTGAAGCAGCACGTGCTCATCGAGCCACTCGCGCTGCCAGACACGCCCTGGGTGAAGCTGAAAAACAACAACAACTCCCAGCCCGCGCAGCTCTCCCAGGAAGGCAGTCTGCGCGGTGGCAATTACTTCCAAAGCCGTGCCGAGCAGGGTCAAATCCTGCGCGCCGTGGTGTCATCGCGTGCTCGCCTTGAGATGAAAACCGGACTCGCTGCTGACGCTGATCCCGAAGTCATCTCCGCGCTCGGGTTTAGCATCGATGACCTCTTTTATGTGAATGCCAACGGCGGTGTCTGGCGTGCGAAGGGAACTCTCGCCACCGGCCAACAGGTGAAGCTCACCAAGTCTGATAGCAGCACGCTCCGCAGTGTGCTCGAAGACCCGATCAAACTCTCCGGCGGTCACACGC
>JBIKIA010000412.1:0-4647 GCA_044361885.1 Prosthecobacter sp.
GATGCAGGCAACGGCTCGTATGGCATCTGTCGTGTCATTGACGCTTCCCGCTCGCCTTGGCTACGCGTACCTTGTAACCGATGATTTCTAAGCTGCCACGATGGGTCTGGGCTGGCGCGTGGGCGCTGGCTTTCGTCGGCGGCATCGTCAACGTCGTTGGGCTGCTGGGCTTCGAGCATCAGGCCGTCACTCATCTTACCGGCACTACCTCCATGCTGGCGGCGGCTTTGGCATCACTCGACGGCGCGGCGGCTCTCCACTTCGCCGCCATCATCGGCTCTTTCGTGGCAGGCTCCGTGTTGAGTGGTTTTCTCATTCAGGACAGCACTCTCCAGCTCGGACGCCGCTATGGTGTCGCCCTGCTTTTGGAGTCCATTCTGCTTTGCGTCGCCGTCCCGCTGCTCCAGCGCAACAACATCTTCGGCATCTATTCCGCGTCGTGCGCCTGCGGCCTCCAGAACGCGATGGTGAGCACTTACAGCGGCGCAGTCATCCGCACGACTCACATTTCCGGCATGTTCACGGACCTCGGCATCTTTCTCGGCCACACTCTGCGCGGTCTGCCCGTGGATTCACGTCGGCTGCGGCTCTGCTTTCTCGTCATCTCCGGCTTTCTTGTCGGAGGCGTCGCGGGCGCGGTTGCCTTCCATCGTCTCAGCTACTCGGCTCTTTTCATTCCGGCTGCTCTCACAGCCATCACCTCGCTTGCTTATGGCGCATACCTTCTCCGCAATCGCCGCAACGGCTAAGCATGCGCTACAGCGAACTGCTCCGCGCGTCACGGCGGCTGCTATTCACGTTCGTAGCCGTCTCGTCCGAGGGGTAAAAGGGGTCAGGCGTTTCCTATTGCGAGATCCCAGTATTAGACGGTTCTTGAGCCATGCCTAGACAGGTCCGCCTTCAGGATCCGGGAGCGCTTGATCCTCTGATGGCGCAGGGTGACCGACGGGAGGAGATTGACCGGGATGATGAGGACCGGCGGATGTTTCTGGAGGCGCTGGGGGAAGTCTTGCCGGGATCACGGAAGCTGCTCAAACGGCGACGTGAGATCCTGGAAGCGATCGTCTGAATTTCTGGAATTCCGTCAAATGAAACACCTGACCTCTTTCATGCTCCCCGCTTGGGGGAGGTTGGGGTCGTAGGGCATGGTCGTAGCCTATGCCTGTTATGTCGCACTGACCGTGGGGTAGCTGAGATTTTTTTTGTGGGGTGCGTTGCGCTTCGAGCGGGAGCACCATTGCCGGAAGGCATGCATCGAGCGTTCCAACCGCATGACGAAGCGCAGAATCCCAGATCTGTTCTCAGCTTCCTTCATTTCCAAAAGCATCCCCACCAGCATCGGCGTCAAAGTCTCCTGTGGCACCGCCTCGGATGACGGCTCAGTCGGTTCTGGGAAAAGCGAGGTGCTGTTCAGACCGCTGGGATAATCCCGCCTCACTTGATCGTTCGAATCCGCGTAACCGGACAAAAATTGCCGCCGGGCCTCGGTGGTGAGGTAGGAGTAGCTCTGCAACACAGGCTTGGGGCTCACCTTTTGTAACAGCTTGCGCAGTTGCTTGCGGCAGTCTTTGTCCAGAACTGGGTTGCAGCGCCGAGCCAGTTCCACGGCCTCCATGGAGTAGCCCTGGTTGTGTGCCTTCTGCAGCGGCTGCTGCAAGACCTCTGACCGCACCCCCACGATCCCGCAGAAATCCGTGATCAGGCTCTCAGGGCCTGAGAAGAAAGCAGGGTGGTATCTCCTGACGACCATGTTTTCACGGCCAAACTCCTGCGCATAACTCGCGACCAGCAGATGCCAGTTCATGCACCCCGGATGGATGGTTTTGAAGAACTCCTCAAACGAGAGCGAGCTGCCTTCGTGAATCTTCTGGGTGTAGAGCGACTCGATGAAATCATCCTGCCGGCGTAGAAAGACGATGATCGTGACATCAAACTCATGAGTGATCGAGTGAAGGCGCGCAGCGACAACCGGCGCATCTGCATAGCCCGTCAAAGGTTCACCGCTAAATCCTTCCGAACTCAGCAGGAAACGGCAAGATTGGCGGTCATGTTTGGCGGCCTGATCGCGCAATTCCGAGGCGAACTTCTCCACCGTCCGCTGATCCCATGCCTGCTCGGCGGTAAAGTGACAGCCTTCTAAGCGGACCACGCCCTCCCTTAAAGGCCCCTGCTCACCCGCTCTAAAAGCCCGCTGGATCGCCGTGGAGCCCGTTTTGTGCGTGCCGATGTGAATAAAAAGACGTGGTTTCATGATCAGTTCCGCAGATTAGCCACTCGTAGTACAGAATGGGAAACAAAAACGCCAGACATGAATGGCACGCAGTTAGTTTGGTTCTGACCCTGTCCACGTTCTGCCCTTTGCCCATTGAAAGCGCCTGCCCTGGAGGTGCCAAAGCCGGGAATTGGGAGTTGGAATCTGCGGAGGGGCGTGATAGGAGACGGGCATGGCTGTTTCTATCTCTGTTGACTATACCGGCGGTCTCCGCTGCCAGGCCACGCATGGCCCTTCGAAGAATCAATTCATCACCGATGCGCCGGTGGATAATCACGGGAAGGGCGAGTCCTTTTCCCCCACGGATCTGGTGGCGACGGCGCTGGCGGCCTGCATGGCGACGGTGATCGGCATCAAGGCGAACCAGAAGGGCTACGATCTGCCGGGGATGAAGGTGAGCGTGGAGAAGCACATGAGCGAGGATTCACCGCGCCGCATCGTGCGTCTGCCGATCACGATCGAGATCCCGCTGCCGGAGGATCATCCCGACCGCAAGGTGCTGGAGGCGACGGCGCTGGGCTGTCCGGTGCATCACAGTGTGCATCCTGAGATCGACAAGCCGGTGACGTTTGTGTGGGTGGGCTGAGTGCCCGACTTTCGTCTCAATAACGGGGCACGGCGGCGTCCACTTCATCGCTCCAGGCGGTGATGCCGCCGGTGACGTTGGTGGCGTTGGTGAACCCGAGTTCTTCCAGCGCTGCGACGGCTTTGGCACTGCGCCCGCCGAGCTTGCAGTGGACGTAGAGGGGGAGATCGCGCGGAAGTTCACCCGCACGGGCGGTGACCTGGGCGAGGGGGATGAGGACGGAGCCTTCGATGTGGGCGGTGGCGTATTCGTCGGGATCGCGGACATCGAGGAGGAAGTGCGGGGAGCCTTGCTGACGGAGGGCGTGGAGTTCGGTGACGGAGATGGTTTTCACTTGGGGGATGGGTTTGATGCCGCAGAAGCCCTCATAGTCAATGGGGGCGGTGATGGTGGGTTTGTCCCCGCAGACGGGGCACTCGGGATCTCGGCGGAGGGTAAAGGTGCGGAACCTCATGCCGAGGGTGTCCACATGGAGCAGTTTGCCAAGGAGTGGCTCGCCGATGCCGGTGATGAGCTTGATGGCCTCCAACGCCTGCATGGTGCCAATGATGCCAGGCAGCACGCCAAGCACGCCTCCCTCCGCGCAGCTCGGCACAAGGCCGGGTGCGGGTGGCTGGGGGGACATGCAGCGGTAGCAAGGCGCGCCGAGATGCGGGGCAAAGACACCCACCTGCCCCTCAAAGCGGAGGATGCTGCCATAGACATTCGGCTTCTTCAGCCAGACGGCGACGTCGTTGGAAAGGTAGCGCGTGGGGAAGTTATCCGTGCCGTCGATGATGACGTCATAATCAGCGGCGAGCTGCATGGCATTGGCGGCGGTGAAGCGCTCGGGGTGCAGATGCAGGGTGAGGTGGGGATTGATGTCGAGCAGTCGATCTCTCGCGGCGTCGAGCTTCGGCCTGCCGAGGTCGCTTTGCCCGAAGAGGAGCTGGCGCTGGAGGTTCGAGACCTCCACGACATCGGCATCGATGAGGCCAAGCGTGCCCACGCCCGCTGCGGCGAGATACATGGTGATGGGCGAGCCAAGGCCCCCAGCGCCGATGCACAGCACGCGGGCAGCCTTCAGCTTCCGCTGCGCCTCGATGCCAAACTCAGGGATGGCGAGGTGACGGGCGTAACGCTGGAGTTCTGCGGGGGTGAGGTCGGACATGAGAATGAATGAAGATTGAGGAATGAGGAAATAACGCGGATTCCGAAGTCGAGCACCCTTTTTGAGGCCGTTCGCGACTAACTTCGTGGTGCACCTTTGATGAGAAAGTCAGGGGCTGCCTCTCTGCATTCGGCTGAGGCTGGGCTTGTGATGTCTCACATGAAGAACTATGAGAGCTGCATGGTCGCAGTTGCTGAATTCAGCTTCCTTATCAAAGAAAGGGTCATCTGCTGCCAATGGTTGTGGCTCATCAACCTTGCCATGGCTGCTGCTTTGTTTGCATTGCCCTTGCGAGGACAGGAGGTGCCCGGCCCGGTGTTTGTGCCAGGCTCCGGCACGCGCTCGGATGTGAAGCCGTTTTATTTTGGCATTCCTGCCCCGCGTGGACAGATCCTGGGCCGCAAGGGCCGACCTCTGGCGCAAAACACGGTGGTGCGCCATTTGCAACTGGCAGTGCCCTCTTCGAATCGCAGCACGCTCGAAACTTACACGGCCTGGCTGGAGCAGTCGCTCGCAGCTCTCCAGCAGGATGTGCCTGCGGCCTGCCTGCCTGCCCCGGAGCCGTTGAGGCGTCATTATGAAAGCCGCCGTGAGCTGCCCATTACGGTGAGTGAGGTGCTGCCCAATGACGTGGTCATC
>JBIKIA010000413.1:0-4638 GCA_044361885.1 Prosthecobacter sp.
ATTTCAGAGAAGAAATGCTACGGTTGCGTGATGACGACCTGGATCAAAGGTCGTGCGAAATCCAGCGGCGGTGGCATCAGCCTCGCGACATCGCCGGACCTCAAAAGGTGGACCGATCATGGCATCGTTCTCGATCTGGTGGATCAGGACGAGCCTGAGTGCCCGCAGATGTTTCAAATCGGCACGCGCTGGTATTTGCTCACCAGCATCTACCATCGCAAATCCGTCGGCGGTCCGGTTTACTACACTGCCAGCCGACCTGAGGGCCCGTGGAGTATCGGTGGAAAACTCGATGGCAAAGACCTCTGTGCCGCTCAAGTCGCTCGTGATGGAAGCGGACGCTTCATGCTTTACGGCTGGATTCCGCTCACTCCTGCGACCGCAGAGAAACAGCACTGGGGCGGCCATCTCGCCCTCGCCCGTGAAGTTTACGCTCTGCCCGATGGATCACTCGCCACGCGGCTGGCACCTGAGATTGCGAAGACGATCGACAAGCTTGTCTGGATGCCTGCCAGTGTCGCTGCCAAGGTGCCTTTGAAAAGCAGTCAGAGGTTTGGCGCGCGGTGCAAACTCTCGTGCCCTCCCGGCGGCCAAGGCGGTTTTGAGCTTTGTTTTCCTCCCTTGGGGAAGGTGGTCTATTCCACCAACCACCTTTGCATTCAGGATGCCAGTGGCGTGAGCTGGAGCGAGTCAGAACTTGTCCCGCCACCAGCAGGCTCTTGGGATTTCAGCGTGCTGATCGAGGATGATCGTGTGGAGGTCTTCGCTGCGGGTCGCCATTCACTGTGCGCCAGGCTTCCCGCTGCAAAGGTGCCCCCACATGTCTCATTCCATGCCACGGGCGACCTATTCGAGGTCACGGATTTTCAGTTCAGTCTTCTTCAAAGTTCACCATGAATGCTTACACACCGCAACTCCTTACCGATTACGAGCACGACGGCGTCGTGCTTGCCCCTCACTTCCTCAGCGCTGATGAAGTCGCCGCCGTGCGCGCCGAACTCGACCGCTACATCCGCGATGATCTCGCTGCTCAGCCCGTCGATGCACGCACGTTCGAGAAGGATGAGACGACCGTACGTAATCTTTGGCGCTTGGAGAAATACAACAGCTTCTTTCGCGAGCTAGGTGAGCGCGCAGACATCCTCGCCTTCATAGCTCCGTTCGTGCATGGAGAACCTCTGCTCGTCGGTGTCGAGACCTTCAACAAACCTGCCCGTATCGGCTCTGGCGTTCCCTATCATCAAGACAACGCCTACTTCTGCCAGACACCGCCGGACATGCTCACGGTGTGGATCGCCATTGATGCGGTGACTGAGGCAAACGGCCCCGTGTTCTTCGTCAAAGGCTCCCACAAAGACGGGATGCAACCCACCAAACCCAGCGGCGTGCGCGGCAATAGCATCGGCATGGCCGAGCCATCCAATTTGCCACTCACCGATCAATTCTGCGGCCTCCTCAATCCCGGCGATGCCACGATTCATCAGTGCGAAACGATTCATCACTCCGCACCGAACACGACCGACTTTTCCCGTCTCGGCCTGCTGCTCGTCTATCGCGGCAGCCACACGCAGACCGATCCCAAGCTCAAAGAAGCCTACGCCACCGCCGTGGCCGCGACGCCACCGGCATGAACAAGGAGGGGCGGTTTCCAACCGCCCACGGCGCTTGAAAAACGCCGCTCCTTGTCCCCAAACCCATGAAACACCAGCGCGATCCATTCGACGAAGTCCACTGCTTCACCGGCACACTCTTCACCACAGAAGGCACAGGTGCCTGGACCTTTGTTGCGCTGCCAAAAAGCATCTCCCCACCCGTCACTGGCTCATGGGGCATGACGCCGGTCATCGCGAAAGTCGATGGCAAAACTTGGAAGACCACGATCTGGAAGGACTCGAAAAGGAAGAAGAGATTCCTTCCCGTGCCGAAGAAGATTCGTGGTCAAAAAGGCGATGGTGAGAAGGTCGCTGTGGAGTTGCGTATGGATCGAGAGCGCATCCTCGGCCCCATCCACCCTCTCGAAT
This sequence comes from Prosthecobacter sp., assembly GCA_044361885.1. Classification (GTDB taxonomy): domain Bacteria; phylum Verrucomicrobiota; class Verrucomicrobiia; order Verrucomicrobiales; family Verrucomicrobiaceae; genus Prosthecobacter. Next base: position 2,022 of record JBIKIA010000413.1, read on the forward strand.
GAAAATCTTCCTCGTCCTCATCGCCTTCAGTCCGCTAATCAATGCGCGAGACATCCATGTCGGCAAAGATGCAGCCTCGATCCACGCAGCGATCAAAGCGGCGCAGCCCGGTGACACGATTCATCTCGAACCAAAGATCTATCGCGACTACGCGGGTTTTTACGGCAAGAAAGGCGAGCTGGGGAAACCGATCACACTCGATGGACACGGGGCGACATTGGAAGGTAGTGACCCGATTGATGTAACGAAATGGAGTGAAATCTCACCCGGTCTTTTCAAGAACGAGGCACTCCTGCCTCGACTCGATGATGCGATCACAGGCCGCTGGTTCTTCCTCTTCAATAGCAAGATGCAGCTCATGAACCGGACCTCGAAAGGCAAGAGCGCGCCTTACAAGAAACCGGAAGAACTCCAGCCGAACGAATGGACCTTCATCAAAGGCCCGCCGCGTGCGGATGCGAAGCCGCAGCAAACGTTCGGAATTTTCTACATTAAGCTGCCGCCAAATCAGAAGCTCGCTGAGGCGAATATCTTCATGCCTGTCCGCAGTGCGGGTGTGCAGTTCAGTGGCGACAACGCGCACCTTGTGATCAAGAACCTCACCGCCACGCATCCCTACAACGATGGATTCAACATCCATGGCGACTGCCGCGACTGCGTGTTTGAAAACATCCGCGCCATCGAGTGCGGCGACGACGGCATCAGCGCTCATGAATCGGCGCAGTTTCGTGTGGATGGCTTTGTCAGCATCGGCAATAGTACCGGCATCTGTGACACCGGCACGGCACAGACGAGCTACAAGAATATCTTCCTCGCCCGGAATGTGGCCTTTGATCTCTACTTTCTAGATGATGGCCGCTACTCGATCACAAACGCCCTCGTGCTCTCATCCGCGCAAAATCCTTTCACCACCACGGGCCGCGCGAAAGGTGATTGTCGGCTCGCACTCGACAATGTGTTGCTGCGTCGTCTCGTAGAGCCGCGAATGGGCACTATCGCCATGAACTCCAGCGTCACAGGCAAGCGCTGCACCTTTGAAAATCTCGACTTCAAAGTCACTGGCTCCGCAAGCTGGGAAAACTGCCTCATCAATGGCAAGCAGTTGCCGGATGCCAAAGCACAGGGCGCAGATGTGCAGGGATTGCAGAAACTCATGTCTCACGCTGATGCCACGCCTGCGAGTCTGGTCGCTGTGGCCTATGGACCGCACTTCCGTCAGACGATGGACGTGTGGCTCGCGAAGTCCTCCAAGCCGACGCCCGTCGTGTTTTACATCCATGGCGGCGGCTGGGGCGCGCAGGACAAGACGGACATCCACCAGCATCTCGACGTGCGTGCGTTCCTCGACGCGGACATCGCCGTGGCGTCGATCAACTACCGTTTTCTTGCCGATGCGAACGCCGCGAAGATCACGCCACCGCTGCAATGGCCGCTACAGGATGCCGCGCGTGCCTTGCAGTACCTGCGCTCACACGCAGCCGAGTGGAACCTCGATAAAACCCGCATCGCCGCCAGCGGTGTGAGCGCAGGCGGCTGCTCCAGTCTCTGGCTCGCCATGCACGAGGACATGGCTGATGCGAAGAGCGCTGATCCAATCTCCCGCGAGTCCACCCGCGTGCTTTTCACCGCCACCAAAGCCCCGCAGCCCTCGCTCGACCCGAAGCAGCTCGTCGAATGGATACCCAATAGCGAATACGGCGGTCATGCCTTTGGCTATGTCGGCAAGACGCGCAAAGAGACCTTCGCACCCTTCCTCGCAAACCGTGACAAGCACATCAACGACCTCCGGCGCTATTCTCCCATGTCGCACGCCAGCGCCGATGATCCGCCCGCTTTCATCCTCTGCACGAAGGACGACAAACCACTCGTCAAAGGCGAGGCACAGAAAGATCCCACGCACAGCGCAGTGCTCGGTCTGATGCTGCAAGACACGCTGAAGCCACTCGGCGTGAAGTGCGAGGTACGCCATCCACTGGATGGCAAGCCGGAGACGACGATGCAGGAGATCCTTCTTCAACATTTCAAAACTGAACAACCATGAAGCACTGCCTTTTCGTCACCGCCTTGCTGCTCGCTCATTCCTTGGCGGAAGAACCGAAGCTCAACATCTCCGGCATCTGGATGATGGGGCAGTCGTTATGCGATGGCTCGGAGTCTCTGCCCATCGTCACCACCGATGACACGGGCTGGGGAAACTATGCATTCCAACGCGGAGTGCGGACGTGGTTGGCGAATGACCATGCTTCGACGCCGGAGATGCGGCCCCCAGATCAATTCGCACTCGTTCCGTTGAAGGCGACGGTGTATGGCGGGCTGGGTGAGACGGTGGCGAATGGGATGGCGGATCATTTGTCCGCAGCGCTGCCCGCTGAGAAGAAGCAGGCTTCGCGTTTCCTTGTAACCTGTGCGGGTGATGGTGTCATGAGTGCTGTGCGTAAACTTTCGTATTTCCGGGCTTTCCCTCAAGCTCTATCGCGGGTGCATGAGCATAATTTCGCAGCTTCGTGACCTTCAGTTGTCATGTTTTGTCATGCAGCGAATGGCCTCCTGCGCACTGTTTCGCATGAACTGCAGACCTGTGACAAAAACTTGCGGCAGAACAAGTCTTGAACATCTG
>JBIKIA010000109.1:0-11513 GCA_044361885.1 Prosthecobacter sp.
ACATCGATCTCATGGACTTCTGGTTCAATCTCGCAGCCTTCGCTATCTTATCATTCGTGGCTTGGCTCGCCTTCCAGCCTAGGCGAATGTCGCTCACCTCGGGCTTCCGTTGCGCTCTCATCATCGTTGGAGTCATCACCTGCGGAAACATCGCCATCGAGTGTGCTCAGTTCCGTATCCCTGGCCGAGATATGGACATCGAGGATGTGGGTGCGGGATTGCTCGGCAGCTTGATCGCGCTCAGTGCCTGTTTCTGGTGGAGATTAAAGCCGTTGCCAATGGGTGATCTCGAAACGCCGCCCAAGGTCTTGTTCCTTGATCAAACAGGGCAACTTGGCGGTGCTGAGTTGATGTTGCTCGACATCGTCGCCGGGCGAGCTGCTGATAGCGAGGTTATCCTGTTTCAGGATGGAGAGTTTCGCCCCGCGTTGGAAAAGATCGGCGTGAAGACTCACCTCGTGAGTCTGTCCGAGGACGCATCAGCGATCTCTAAGCAAACAGGCCTCATCAGCATCGTGAAGTCCATTCCACGATTGCTGGTTATGGTTATCCGTATCGCTGATCACGCTCGTCGTTTCGACGTGGTTTATGCCAACACCGCCAAGGCCCTAATTATTGGAGGTCCTGCGGCGTTTCTTGCCAGGCGACCTCTGGTGTTTCACCTCCATGACATCATCTCGGATACTCACTTCAGCGCGCTCAATCGCTGGGCGCTCATTACCACTTCAAATCTCTGCGCATCGTCCGTCATCGCCAATTCACTAGCCACGCAATCAGCCTTTGTTGTTAGTGGTGGTAATGCGAGCCGCTGCATCGTCATTCCAAACGGCTTCGACTTAACCACACCCTCAGCCGCGTCAGCCGATGCACGCTCACTACGCACAGACCTTCATGTGCCCGATGATGCCTGGGTCATCTTGATGGCGGGGAGACTGGCGTTTTGGAAAGGACAACATGTGCTTCTAAAAGCCCTGAAGCAAGTGCCCCACGCCCATGTCGTCTTCCTTGGCGACGCCTTATTCACCGAAGAGGATCGCGCCTATGCGCAGCAACTGCGAGACACAGCCACCGAACGATCCTTGGCCGGGCGTGTTCACTTCGCAGGTTTCCACAAGAAGACGGCCCCCTTTTTTGCCATGGCCGATGCCGTGGTGCACGCGTCCGTTTATGCGGAACCCTTTGGCCGGGTCATTGTTGAAGGCATGTTAGCCGGTAAGCCCGTGATCGCCACGCGAGCAGGCGGTGCCGCCGAAATCCTTAGTCACGGACAAACGGGTCTCTTGATCGAGTCCAACGATGCCAACGTGCTATCCCAAGCATTGTTACGACTGAAAGATAACCCTGAGTTCGCCAAACGCCTTGCATCGGCTGCGGAGGATCACGCTCGCAGGACCTACTCCCTCATCACGGTACAGTCACAGATTGAATCGTTGATCAGGCTCGTCGCCACTCCCGCAGCTTTGAACGCCGGCAAAGCCTCTATTTCCGAGGCTCCATTAACCCCAAGCTCAGCCACTTCCCTTTGATGAAAATACCCCAATCCAAGCGTCGTATCGCCATCATCCACGACTGGCTTCCGGTCTATGGCGGAGCTGAGCGCGTGCTCGAACAGATCATCCTGATCTATCCCGATGCCGATCTTTTCAGTCTCATCGACGGGCTCGATGACAAGAGCCGTGCCTTCCTGAAGGGGAAGCCGGTGAAGACCTCGTTCGTGCAGAAGCTGCCCGGCGGGTGCAAATACTACCGCCATTACTTCCCCCTCATGCCTCTTGCCATCGAGCAATTCGATTTGAGCAGCTACGATCTCGTCATCTCCAGCAGCTATGCCTTCGCTAAGGGCGTGCTCACCGGCCCGCGCCAGCTGCACCTCTGCTACTGCCACTCGCCGATTCGCTACGCGTGGGATTTGCAGACTCAGTATCTGAAGGAATCAGGGCACGATCGCGGCCCGTTGTCATGGCTAGTGCGTGCACTGCTCCACTATGTGCGGATGTGGGATCAGCGCACAGTGGCCTGTGTGGACGAGTACATGGCGAACTCGCACTTCGTATCGCGTCGCATCGAGAAAACCTATCGTCGTGAAGCAGAGGTCGTTTATCCCCCGGTGGATGTGGAGCGCTTTGAAGTCTGCCACCAGAAGGATGACTTCTATGTGACGGCCTCCCGCATGGTGCCTTACAAGCGCATTGATCTCGTGGTAGAAGCCTTCAATGCCATGCCTGATCGTCAGTTGGTCGTGATCGGTGATGGGCCTGAGTTACCAAAGATTAGGCGTATGGCAGGACCGAATGTGAAGGTGATGGGCTGGCAGACCAATGACGTGCTCAAGGATCATTTGCAGCGCGCCCGCGCTTTTGTTTTCGCTGGTGAAGAAGACTTTGGCATCATCGTCCCCGAGGCACAGGCCTGCGGCACTGCCGTGATCTCGTATGGCCAAGGAGGTGCACTGGAGACCGTTATCGATGGAAAGACGGGCCTATTTTTCAATGAACAAACCGTGGAGTCAGTCACTGATGCAGTGGCCAGATTTGAATCCCAAAAGTGGGACCCCATGACATGCCGTCGTAACGCAGAACTCTTCAGCGCGGAGAATTTCCGCCAGCGCTTCGAGAACTTCGTGGAACATCAATGGGCGCGATTCTCGCCAACTCAGTCCCTTAGCGAGCAATCTACTGCGCAGCCCGCAGAGTGAATGGTGCCTTTGACGGTAAGCGCGCGAGTCCTTCCTTTTTGAGGTTTTCCTTACTGGATCAAGCTGATTTCCTGCGAGTAAGGGAGAGGGGGCGGAGCCATCTGCGCCGAATGAATTGCACTCAGCGTTTACTGATTCTGATCGCACACTTTTTGAGACAAAATCGTGAGCACGAGAGGAGAAGCAGCCACCAGGTTAGGCAGAAACTAAGGGAGTGCTTAGTGGGTTTTAAGGCGTCCAAACCTTTTATCGCTGCCGCTCGGCTCTTATAAGAGAGTATGCATATAGTCACTTCCAAAAACCTAAACAACTTGCTGTCTGGGCACTCTGCTCATCGTTCACGCCGCCATTGGAGACTCTCGCTGATGATCTGCGGCGCCATAGTTCTTGGTGCCCGCCCGAGCTTTGCTGCTCCTATTGCCGCACGTGTGGCCGCCGTGAAGGGCGATGTCAGAGGATCTAACAATGAACCCCTTCAGGCAGGCTCCAGTCTCAGGGCAGGCACTGGTATATCGACAGGCGCAGACTCAGGTGTCTTAATTCGTCCAAAGGCTGGAGTCGACGTGCTTGCTTCCATGGACACCAAGATAAGTTTTAACGGTGCAGAGTTGGACAGTAAAGGCAGCGGCACTGCGGGCTTCACTGTCTTGAGTGGATCGGTTTTGGTGCGGATTGACGAGGACTCGGGAGACACTCAAGCTGCCGGCAAAGTAAACGTTTCGATCACGACTAAACTCGGAGTGATCAGCACGACAAATGGCACCTTTAGTGTTCGTGAGGATAAGACGGGCACCATCATAGCGGTTAGCGCAGGAACACCGGTTATCAGGATCAGTGGTGGCGCGGATGGCGGCCAAGTGGAGATCCCCAAAGGCTCGGTCCTTTGGCTGGAAAAAAAGGAAGACGGCACGGTCGAGACCAAGATCGTCAACAGCGCGACGGGCACCATGGTTGTCATCAAACCTGACGGCACCCGTGATACGAGTCAGAAGGCTCCGGCTGCCTTTGATCGTGTCGTGATCGACACAGCACCCATCATCCCCATCAGCGACAGTCTAGTGCTGGGCCAACTGGTTGACCATGTGTTCATGGTGGTGCGCTGCAATCGCACTCCGGCAGGCATCGCCCAGGATGCGATCCAGAAATTGAATCAGGCAGGTATCGCTTTGTCCGGTATCATTCTCAATCGCCAGACCCAGCGCTCTCGCGGCTACGGCTACTACTATCACAACTACTACGAGAACCCGAAGGAGGTGATCAAATCGCCATCTAGCACTTTAGATTTCCCACCAGCAAACCATGTTCCACACAGTAGCGAGCGATCTGCGCCACTGAATGCATCCCGGTCTTCTTACTGATGTTATGCTTATGCACCGAGACGGTCTTCGCCGACAAATTCAAGTCTTGCGAGATCGCTTTCAGCGTCTTGCCCTGTGCAATCTGAAGGAAGATCTCGAATTCACGTTGACTCAAAGCCTTATGCAATTCGCTAGTGCCCACAGGAACTCTCACCGCGTTTTCAGCGAAGGATTGTGCCACACTACGCGACAGGTATTTCTTGCCGCGGAGCACCGAATTGATGGCGGTGATGATCTCGGTGGGAGGAGAGTCTTTGGCAACATATCCGACGGCCCCTGCCTTCAACGCGCGTTCAATCCAGGTTGCCTCCAAATGCATGCTAACGATGATCGCCGCTGGAGGGTAAATCATCTCAGAGAAGCCACTCAGCAGCGTCAAACCACTGCAATCAGCCAACTCCAAATCAATCAGCAACACATCAATGTGCCGACGGGACAGTTCTTCACGAGCCTTCTGCGCACTGGTGACCACAAGGATCAGGCTATCCTTGAAAACCGCGTGGATGAAGTGTCCAAGGGTTTCCGCGAACATCGCGTGATCGTCAACAATGAGGATGGTTTTAGAAGCGACAATGGGGTGGGGGTATTGATTCATGGGGGGGCTAAAAACTTTCGACGTTCTTCTATTTGTTTGCTCCGAAACTTCTGTGAAGCTGAACTTTTATCACGGTTACGCAGGATTAGCTAGATCGGTGAATCCCCTTATTTCACAACTTAATGCACATAAGTGAACCCTTAGTGGAAGAGGCCTCCAAAACGGCAGTGCGACCTACTTGGGCATTGTGGTTCTAGCCCCCTTCCATTCTGATTTCCCCTCCTCCCCTTCTAGCTCTATGACTACCGATCTACTACAATGCGACGACACGATGAGTGCGAACCCTGTACGGTGTGTATTTTTTCATCCCAGTGAACTCACGCGCTGCGGTTGGGCGTTACAGATTCGGCAATATTATCCCACTGTGAGTATTCTCCTAGCGGCCTCCCTTGAGGAGATGCGCCAGCTCCTTTCCGATGATAAGCCCCCTCCTCTTGTCGTGATGGAGTTTAATCCTTGTTACGTAGAAAATGGAACCTCTATTCTGCACGAAATGGTAGCCTTGGTAGGGGCAGGCAACATCGTCCTGGTTTGTGGTTCGCCAGCCTACGTCACCGCGCGCACAGCCATGCAAAGTGGCATATCGGTTCTCATCGGATACAATGACTCGATTCATGAGCTGATCAACGCTCTCCTTTCGGCAAGCGAGCGCTTACCGTTCATGTCCAGTGAGCTGGCGTCTATCCTCGTCCAAGCAGTGCCGCCGTCAGACAGCACCTTGCTTATGCCAAGCAGCTCTTCAACTCAGGCACTCTCAACCCGCGAGGTGGAAGTGGTGAACATGCTGATTGCAGGCCTTAGCCCCAACCATGTGGCCACTGGTCTAGGAGTCAGTGTCAAGACTGTATCGACTCACAAACGAAATGCGCTTGGTAAGCTAGGCGTGAAAAGTATCTTGGCTGTTGCGCGAGTGTGGAGTTGATCATCGATGCGAGATTTTTGTCAGCTGGGCTCCTAAGCGCTTGATCAAAAAGTTTCTCACGCCAAACTGGCGGACATGTGCGCCGCAATAATTCCGCATCCTACTGACTCATGAATACCAAGTCCAAACGCGGGTCGGCGGCGACTGATTCTCCAAAGACAGCGAAGAAACCAGCCATCCGCGTGAAACCAGCAGCTCCCGCCGCGTCTGCGGGATTCCCCATCGTTGGCCTCGGTGCTTCGGCGGGCGGGCTGGCGGCGTTTGAGGCGTTCTTTGCCGGGATGCCCGCGGACACCGATCCGGGCATGGCTTTTGTCCTCGTGCAGCATCTGGCTCCGGACCACAAGAGCATTCTCTCCGACCTCATCCGGCGCTACACGCGCATGTCGGTCTTTCAGGTCGTTGACGGCATGGTGGTGCAGCCGAACTGCGCCTACATCATTCCGCCGGGGCGTGACATGGCGTTTCTGAATGGCTCGCTGCAATTGCTCGAACCCAGTGAGCCGCGCGGGCAGCGGTTGCCGATTGATTTTTTCTTCCGCTCGCTCGCGCTGGATCAGCATGAGCGGGCCATTGGCATCGTGCTCTCGGGCACCGGGAGTGACGGCACGATGGGCGTGCGCGCCATCAAGGGTGAGGGCGGCATGGTCATGGTGCAGAACACCGCCTCCACCGAGTTCGACGGCATGCCGCGCAGCGCCATCGCCACCGGCTTGGTGGACTACGAACTGCCGCCAGCCGAGATGCCTGCTCAGCTCATCGCCTATGCAGCGCACACTTTTGGCAAACTCCCGCGCGTCACCACTCTCCCAGCGCCCAAGGTCGAGAACGCGCTCAAGAAAATCTTCATCCTGCTCCGCGCCCAGACCGGCCATGATTTTTCCCTCTACAAACCGAGCACGATCCACCGCCGCATCGAGCGGCGCATGGCCGTGCATCAGATCGAAGCGATCGACGGCTATGTGAAGTTTCTGCAGCAGACCTCGGCCGAAGTGGAAGCGCTGTTTCGCGATCTGCTGATCGGCGTGACGAATTTCTTCCGCGATCCAGAGGCCTTCCAAGTGCTGGAGCATCAGGTCATTCCCAAGCTCTTTGCCGGCAAGCCTGCGGGGAGCGTGATTCGCGTCTGGACGACGGGCTGTTCCACCGGCGAGGAGGCCTATTCCATCGCCATTCTGCTGGTGGAACGGATCGAGGCGCTCAAGCAAAGTTACACGGTACAGATCTTCGCCGCCGACATTGACAGCCAGGCCATCGCCACGGCCCGCGCCGGTCTTTATCCGGCCAGCATCGCCGCCGATATTTCGCCCGAGCGACTGGCACGCTTTTTCACGGCCGAGGCGGGTGGTAACGCTTACCGCATCCACAAAAGCATCCGCGACCTGCTGGTGTTTTCCGAGCAGGACGTGATCAAGGATCCGCCCTTCTCTAAACTCGATCTGATCACTTGCCGCAATCTACTCATCTACATGGGTGCGGAGTTGCAGCGGAAGCTGATCCCGCTTTTCCACTACGCGCTGAAGCCGGACGGCTGGCTGTTCCTCGGCACGTCCGAAGGCATCGGTGAGTTTGACATGCTGTTCAGTGTGCTCGACCGCAAAGCGAAGTTGTATCGGCGCACGGAGGATTTGCATGGCCTCCAGCGTGCGGCGCTCGGGCGCTTCATGCCGTCCATGACGGCCATTGAGGCGGCGCTCTCGCGCGGCACTGCCAAGCCGGTCGGCCCCGGGCAACAGTCCCTGCGCGAGCTGACCGAGCACGCGCTGTTGTCGCAGGTCATCGCGGCGGGCGCGCTGGTCAATGCCCACGGCGACATCCTTTACCTGCACGGTCGCACCGGCATGTTTCTGGAGCTGACTCCGGGCGAGGCGGGCATCAATAACATTCTCAGGATGGCGCGCGAAGGTTTGCGCCGCGAGCTGACCACGACTCTGCACAAAGCGGCGGGCACCAAAGACACCGTGGTCTGCCACGGTCTGCGCGTGAAGACCAACGGCCACTTCACCACCGTGAACCTGACCATCCGCCCGGTGACCACCGGTCCGGGCGCGACGCCGGAGGTGCCGCTCTATCTTGTGATTCTGGAGGAAGCAACAAACGCAGCAGCCCGGGCTGACACGGTGGAGATGCTGGAGGCCGCGTCGGGCGATAACGTGCTCGGTGCCACGACGCCGGATGCCGAGGCGCGCATCGCCGCGCTGAAAGCGGAGCTCCGCGCCAAACAGGAATACCTCCAAAGCACCATTGAAGAACTGGAAAGCTCCACGGAAGAGCTCAAATCCTCCAGCGAGGAAATGCAGTCGGTGAACGAGGAACTGCAATCTACCAACGAGGAACTGGAGACCTCCAAGGAAGAGCTGCAGTCGGTCAATGAGGAGCTGGCCACGGTCAATGCCGAGCTGCAAATCAAGGTGGCGGATCTGACGCGGGCCAACAACGACATGAACAATCTGCTCGCCGGCACGGGTATCGGCACCGTGTTTGTGGATCATCAATTGCGTATCCTACGCTTCACCCCCGCCGCCAGTGCGATCATAAACCTGATCCTCACCGACGTGGGTCGGCCCGTGGCGCACCTCGTCTCGAACTTAGTCGGCTACAGCAGCCTGGTGACCGATGTGCAGTCTGTGCTCGACACGCTAGTGTCCAAAGCGGTAGAGGTGCGGACCATCGACGGCAAGAGTTACACCATGCGCATCCAGCCCTACCGCACGCTGGAAAACGTGATCGAAGGCGCGGTCATCTCATTCGTGGACATCGCCGAGATGGTGAAGACGCGAGACGCACTGCACGCCGCCAATGAGCTGCTCCGGCTCGCCGTTGTCGTGCGCGATGCGCACGATGCCGTCACCGTCAAAGATCTTGAAGGCCGCATCCTCGCTTGGAATCCGGGCGCGGTGCGGATGTATGGCTGGAGCGAAGCCGAGGCGCTGAAGATGAACGTGCGTGACCTCATCCCACCAGCGCACCGGGAGCAGGAGGTCGCGAAATTGAAACAACTCAGTCGAGCGGAAATTCTCGAACCGTATCGCACCCAACGCCTGACCAAGTCGGGCAGGATCGTGGAGATTTCAATGATCGCGACCGCCCTGCTGAACGAAGCCGGGCAGATGTATGCCATCGCGACCACGGAGCGGGCGATTGAAGGAGGCACCCCATGAAACCCGAGGGTCACCCATCTGACGCTACGGAGTTGCGCGCGCGGGCGGAGGCAGCGTTCCAAAAAAGAACTGCACAGTCGCCCGAGACTCTGGAAGCACTCTCGCCCGAAGCCACTGAGCAGATGCTCCACGAGCTGCGGGTGCATCAGATCGAGCTGGAAATGCAGAACGAGGAACTGCGCCGGTCGCAAGTGGAGCTGGACGTCTCCCGCGCGCGCTTCACTCATCTCTACGACTTTGCACCCGTCGGCTACGTCACGCTCGACAGCACCGGGATCGTGCTGGAGGCCAACCTCACGCTGGCGACGATGCTCGGCCTCGCACGGGGCAAACTCGTCGGCAGTAAGTTCACGCGCTTCGTCCCGCCCCACGCGCAGGACGCGCTCTACCTGCATCAGCGCGCCCTGGAAGACAGCGATATGAAGCAGGCTTGTGAACTCGACTTGCGCCGGGCGGACGGGACGACCTTCACCGCGCAGCTCGAAACCATCGGCCTCGACGACGACGTTTCGGGTGACTGTCATCAACTGAGCACGGTCAGCGACATCACCGCGCGCAAGCGGCTCGAAGCCGCCGTCACTACCGCCGCCGAAGAGGAGCGTTGCCGCATCGCGCGCGACCTACATGACGGCCTGGGCCAACAACTGGCCAGCACCCTCTTCCTCAGCAACGTCCTCCAGCGCGACCTCACGGAACGCGGTGCGACGGAGGCCGCACAGGCCGCGCAAATCCATGCGCTCATCGAGCAATCCCTGGCGGCGAGCCGCGAAATCGCGCGCGGCCTTTACCCGGTGCCACTCGAGCCGGACGGGCTGATGACCGCACTGCAAAACCTGGCCGACCACGTCACGCGCGGCAGCCACATCGAGTGCTCCTTCGACACGGATTCCGCCGTGTTGATCGACGACCTGAACCTGGCCACGCATCTTTACCGCATCGCGCAGGAAGCGGTGAACAACGCCTTCAAACACAGCGGCTCCGACCGCATCGACATCCGCCTGGCAGCCACCGCGAGCACCCTGGAGATTTCCGTGCGTGACCACGGCACTGGCCTGCCCCAGAATCCGCCCGCCAGCACAGGACTGGGCAGAAAAACCATGGAACATCGCGCACAGTTGACGGGCGGGCAGTTGACGGTGCAAAACGCTCCCGAAGGCGGCGGCGTTATCGTCAGTTGTTTGGTCCCGCGGGTTCGGCGCAACCCCATCGAAACCATGTCTGACGCGCCACGCGGGAAAAAGAAGGAGCCAGCATGACTTTGAAAAACAAACCATCCGCCGCAACCCAGGCGAAAACGAAACTCCTCGTCGTCGATGACCATCCCATGATGCGGCTGGGCCACGTGGAAGCGTTGAACCGCGAACCTGATTTCATCGTGTGCGGCCAGGCCGGCACGGCGTGCGAGGCGATGGAGGCGATTGCCCGCTTGAAGCCCGATCTGGTGTTGACGGACATGACCTTGCCGGACAAAGACGGCCTGGAATTGCTCAAGGACATCCAGGCGCTGCATCCGGGCCTGCCCACCATGGTGGTCTCGATGCACGAGGAGACCTTCTACGCGCCGCGCGTCCTGCGCGCGGGCGGGCGCGGCTACGCGATGAAAAGCGAAGGGCCGGAAACAGTCGTCGCCGCCATCCGCACCGTATTGAGCGGGCACATTGCGCTCAGTCCGCATATGTCGGCATGTCTGCTCGAAACCTTTGGCAGCAGACCGGGCAAGACCTGTAGCGCGCCCGAGAGCAAACTCACCGACCGCGAGTTGGAAGTGCTCTCTCTCGCCGGCGAAGGCTGGGCCACGGATGAAATCGCGCAAAAACTGCATCTCAGCGCGAAGACCGTGGACGTGCACCGCGGCAAAATAAAAGAGAAACTCGGATTCAAGACCACGTCGGAATTTCTGCGCTTCGCCATCGGCTGGGTGCAGGCACGGCAGCGGCCTGCACAGACCGGGCGACTTTGAACCACAGAGCACCGGAAACCAAACCAGCTTGATTGTGGGAAGGGGAGTAACTTCCCACAGATTCATGGAGGCCAGCAGATTCTTCTGAAACCAAACTGTGGGCCTCCCTGAATCTACGGGCTACTTTTCTGGGCTTGCGATGTCGAGTGAGGCTGAGGTTAAGCATTTTGCTTACCATCCCCATCCCTGGCCGCTTAGCTGCGTGTATCCGTCTGGCCAATAGGCACGGAGCACCGCCGCTCTATCTTGGGTTAACACAAGATACTTTATATCGACTATGCCTGGCTATCCCCAATGTAATTCATTCTCAAAGAAAATCGATGGCATTGAAGTGCTCAAGGTCCACAAGGCTGATGAACACTTGGGAAACACTCCCGTCGTGAGGCTCAACTCCTCACGGAGAGCACCGAACCTGACCGATTGCTACGATTATTGCGTGAACACCCACGGGGTGAAACCGGAGGGTTTTAATGGGTCTGTGAAAGCAGGCAGTCAGCTGGACTTTTTTTGGCGGCGATCAACCAACCTCCGCTGACTGGAGCAAAGGAGAACCCTTAGGCTCTCAACATCGAGATCATGAAACTCAGAAAATGTATTCTGACGATGAACACTCCGCTTAGAATCCTATATCTTGAAAATAACCCCACCGATGCTGCGCTCATCTGCTCCACCTTGCAGGCTGGTGACATCGCTTGCACGACCACCTGGGTACAAAACCGTGCCGAGTTTGGGGCGCAGCTCAGACGTGGCTGCTTTGATCTCGTTCTTTCAGCCCATTCGCTGCTAGGCTTCAACGGACTCTCCGACACCGCCATTGTCCGT
>JBIKIA010000645.1:0-2984 GCA_044361885.1 Prosthecobacter sp.
ATCGTCCCGTCATCCTTGTATCCGGCACCATAGGGGAGGATTTTGCCGTCGAATCCCTCAAAAGGGGCGCCACAGATTATGTCTCGAAGACCCGGCTGTTTCGCCTCGTCCCTGCGGTGCGCCGCGCCATGCAGGAAGTCGCGGAGCGCACCGAGCGCCGGCGGCTGGAGGCCCAGTTCATCGAGGCGCAAAAAATGGCGGTCATCGGCCAGCACGCCGCGGGCGTTGCTCATGATTTCAACAACATCCTCAGTGTCATCATGGGCTACAGCGACATGTTGCTGATGAAACTTACCACCGCTGATTCATTACGCCATTATGCTGGAGAAATCCAGCGCGCCTCAAAACGTGGCTCCGCCCTGACGCTGCAGCTCCTCGCCTTTTGTCGCAAGCAAACCGTTCAGCCCATCGTCATGGATCTCAATGTCGTGCTGCGTGATCTAGAAACATTGCTGGAGCGGCTCATTTATGAAAACATCACCCTCGTACTCTCCCTCGGAACTCACGCCGGCAGCATCTTCGCGGACCCCGGTTCCATCGGTCAGGTGCTGATGAATATGGCCGCCAATGCCCGCGATGCCATGCCAGACGGCGGCAGCCTAACCATCGCCACCAGCAAGGTCACGCTTGATGAACATTCCACTCATGTCTATCCCGGCTCTCTTCCCAGAGACTACATCTTGCTCAGTGTCAGTGACACCGGCACCGGCATGAGTGAGGAGGTCAAAGCACGCATCTTTGAGGCTTTTTTCACCACGAAACCTGTGGGCAAAGGCACAGGTCTGGGGCTGGCCAATTGTAAGACCATCATTCAACAATCGGGTGGCTGCATGAGTGTCACCAGCGAACTGGGCAAGGGCACTAACTTTCAAATACTCTTCCCCTGCGTCAAGTAGCTGTGTTGGTTATCTTATTAGATAAATCCAACATTTTCAGAAGCCCTTCAGCAAAACGACAGATGACCCTGGCTGTTTTGAAACTTCCGTTAAATCAACATTTAATCCACTAATACCATTATTAAATCTAAAGCCATTCTCATCGTTGATGATCACGTGATGTTCGCGGAAATTTTGGGTCTTTACATCCAGTCGATGTTCGACGAGGCCGTCATGATTGTGGTCACCAGTGCACAAAAGGCCCGTGAAGAACTGTCCCGTCGGCACATTGATGTGTTGCTGATGGAATTGGAGTTGGCTGATTGCAGTAGTTTGACGCTGCTGAGTTACGTCTCTAACATGATTGATCCTCCAGCGTCGATCATCGTTAGCATGCATTTGGAGCCAGCCTGGATCGAACGCGCGTTGAAGGCAGGGGCCGTCGGATATGTTTCCAAGGCCTGTCCTTCCGCTGAGATCATCACTGCCATCAATTCGGTGCTCCGCGGCAAGAAATACCTGTCGCGTAGTGTGGCGCAGTCCTTCGCGGAGAACGCGGTGAGACTTCCTGTGGGCACTAGCGAATTGCATAAGGCTTTGAGTCAACGTGAATTCGAGATCTTCCTTCAGATTGCTCAGGGCAAGACGCTGAAAGTGATCTCGCTAGACTTGAATTTGTCCGCGAAGACCGTCTCGGTGCATAAGTACAACATCAGTAAGAAGACCGGGATTGATTCAACAGCGCAGATTGCTCGCTACTGTTTGGAACATGGTTTACTGACAAAAGGGGGCTGGTGATTCAAATGGCAAGTTTCCAGTTTTTTATCTGTTTCGCTCCGCGATCGGAGCAGGTTGCCTCCCTTCCATCGGGCTGTTGTCCTGGTGGGAACCTGCGTAGCTGCTCAAAGGGCTGCTCACAGCGTGTGTGGCGTTATCAAACCAAGCCGTTGGGCTGATCCGAGAGTCACTTGGCCAGTCCAAAGGAGATGTAGCTTTGACCTTCCAGCGTCCTTCGAATCGCTTCAAATAACTCAGGCCAAGGAGTACCTTTGGCCAAGTAGGAGCGGGCCCCTAACTGCATGGAGCGCGTCACGAAGATGCTTTCTTGGTGCATGGAGACTGCGATGATAAGCGGCGGAGACGTCAGAGTTCGCAGCTCGGTCATGAGATCCAGCCCCGAGCTATCCCCCAGTTCAATGTCCACCAGGGCAATGTCAAAACAGCGCAGCCTAGCTTCAGCCATGGCCTCGGCACTGCTACCCACGGCAGCGATCGTGGCTAGGGGGAATTCAGCCTTGAGCATGGCTTTGAATGCCGCGCGGACAGGGGCACTATCATCGACGATCAACGCGCTAAACGGCAAGTCTGAAGGCATTCGGCAGTAGGGATCGAGGGTTTATAGTGCGGATGTGAGTGAACCTGTTGGCGCATACGCTATGACACCAATACGCACGCCCCCCATTTGCGGTGCCTCGCAGACATAGATCTCGCACTCGGCAGCCGCGCATCTTGCCCTCACCACCGCAAGTTCGCCAGCCACCTCGGGACAGGTCCATAGTTCATCTGAGCCATCGTGATCAATTGCTACATCGATCCGATTCTTCTGCGACTGGCTGATGACCACAATCTTACTTGCTCCAGAGTAGCGCATGCACAAAGAGATCAACGACTGCACGATTCGGAATAGGTGCAGCCGAGAAGCGAGCGGTAAAACAGGCTCCTCACCATTCGTGTCCTGTGTCACCGAACCTGAAAACTGGCCTCTGAGGCTTGTCAAATGCTGCTGAAGGGCTGCGTTTAGGCCGAAGACTTTCAAAGTCGGTGGGAACTGAGCCTCCGTCAACTCACGCACCACCTGAAGTGCTTCCCTCAGTGCCGCATCGAGCTGCGTCAGCAATTTCACGGTTTTCGACGAGGCTAGTTTTGGATCGAGCTCCAATCGAATGAGTTCCCCCACGGCCGCGCTAGCGACGAGGGTCCCCGCCACGTCCCTATGTAGCTTGGTGGAGAGGGCAATGCTTTGAGCATCAAGGTCACGAATCACGTGCTTCAAGCCCAACCACACGGCCTCGGTGCCTGGCTGGCTAACAAAGTCAGGAAGTTGTGATG
>JBIKIA010000414.1:0-4635 GCA_044361885.1 Prosthecobacter sp.
CGCAGCAGTCGCGCAGGAGAGTCGTCAGGCCATGGTTCTGGAGTGGGCTGAGTACAACCCCCGCGTGGCCTTCGAATGGGCCGCCACGGCTCTGAAAGGAGCCACACGCGAGATCACTTTCCTCGCGATGTTCAGCCTATGGGCCTCCGAGTATCCCCAGGAGGCTCGGCTAGCCGCCCTCGAGCTGACCGATGAAAGTGAACGCCACAACGCGCTCGCCTCGGTCTTCGGTGTTTGGAGCGAACTGAATCTGGAAGCCTTCACCGTGTGGTTGAAACAACAGACGCCTAGCATCGAAAAAGACATCGGCCTTGAGCAGTTGGCCGACGTTTTGATCGTCTCAAATCCCGCCACCGCGCTGAGCGAGATCCTGACCATGCAAGACCAGGCCCGTGTGAAGTGCCAACTCACGCTGCACTTCCAAGACTGGAAGCTCACCGAGCCCCAAGCCGCAGAAGCTTGGCTGAAACAGCACCCAAAAGCGGCAAAGCTCATGATGCCCTGATTCGAGGCATGAAAATCAAACATCCTTTCCCAGCCAGCATCTCATGAACCTAAATCATTCTGCCACTTTTGATCGTCTCCTTGCCCGTAGTGCCGCTATCAGGCGAGCAGGCTGGGTGCTCATCTCCGCGCTGGCGGCCCACCACACCTCGGGCCAGGCAGCCCCCGCTCCTACGGCAGAAGTCCGCAAAGCTGACACGACGGTCACCCTAGAATCTCCTGAACCCAAGTCTATCCTCCTCCAAGGAGCGGAGAAGACCAGCACTCCGGTCTCCGAAGAATCGCCCTCCGCCCGGCTTGCCAGCATCCTCAAAATCCAAAGCATCGACCAACGCCAGGAACGACTCATCGCCCTTGGCATTGAAATGGGGAAAACGAATCCTGAGCGCGGCATGCAAATGTTCCTGAATGATTTCCCCCCTGCCCTCGACCAGCAGACTTTCGGTGTCCCGGTTCTGCGGCACTGGGCCGAAAAGCAGCCGCTCAAAGCGCTCGAGGCCTGCCAGCAAATTCCCGGCGGTGAACGCCGGGTTCTGGCCTACTCTGCCGCTCTCGCCGGCTGGGCCAGCGTGGCTCCGAATGAAGCGGCCGCCTGGACCCTTGAAAACCTCTCAGGCATTTACCGCCGCACCGCCATCGCCCGCATCGGCAAGGTGTGGGCCAGCACCGCCCCGCGCAAAGCGGCAGGCTGGGCGCTCGCCTATTCATCCGAAGTCGATCAGCTCTTCAGCCTTAGCGAAGTCATGGACACTTGGGCAGACGCCTACGGCCAGGATGCGGTCGAGTGGAGCATGGCGCTGGCTGCCGGAAAGCTGCGCGACTTCAGCCTTTCCAAAGCCATGTTCAAATGGGCGGATTACTTCCCCAAAACCGCAGCAGAATGGATCATCACGCACCCCGAAACCTTGTGGCTGATGCCGCGTGTAGCCGCCCGCTGGGGCCAGCATGACCCAGCGGCTGCCTCGGCTTGGCTGGACAAGAACGTCAGCGCTACAGTCGCGCAAGAGAGCCGTCAGGCCATGGTGTTGGAGTGGGCTGAGTACAGTCCCCGCATTGCTTTTGAATGGGCCGTCACTTACTTGAAGGGCTCCTCCCGTGAGGTGGCCTTTTCCGCAGTCTTCAGCAAGTGGGCCTCGGAGTATCCCCAGGAGGCGCTGCTCTCCGCTCTCAAGCTGACCGATGAAACCGAACGCCACATCGCCCTCGCGTCCGTTTTCTCCGCTTGGTGTGGCCAGGATCTGGAAGCCTTCTCCGCCTGGTTGAAGCAGCAGAAGCCCGGCATCGAAAAAGACATCGGCATTGAGCAGTTGGCCGATGTTTTGATCTCCTCCAATCCCGCCGACATGCTCAGTGAGATCCTGACCATGCAAAACCCGGCCCGTCTTCAGCGCTCCCTCACCCTGCACTATCAAGACTGGAAGCTCATCGAGCCACAGGCCGCTGAAGCTTGGCTCAAACTGCACCCGAAAGCGGTCAGACTCATGACGCCCTTGAAAGGGCACAAGTGAGAATGGCACGGACTTAAGCCCTTAGGCAGCCTTAAGTTGATGTTTGGGTTC
The DNA here is from genome assembly GCA_044361885.1 of Prosthecobacter sp. Lineage (GTDB taxonomy): Bacteria > Verrucomicrobiota > Verrucomicrobiia > Verrucomicrobiales > Verrucomicrobiaceae > Prosthecobacter. The sequence goes on from JBIKIA010000414.1 coordinate 2,064, forward strand.
GGCTGGGATGAGGCGCATTTCATGGCGTGGTTTGTTTAGCAGCGGGAAGCTGTCGCGTCGTCGCCTGATGGAACGCGGTTCATAGCGGCCCGGTCGTGACCGCACCACGTCTTTGGCGATGTCTTGGAGCAGTGTTTCGTAGTGCTGCCTGGCTTGTTTGAGATGGGCGGAGACCCGTAGCGTGCCCTGCCATTGGTTGACTCGATCCAGCGTGCCTTTGAACGACAGGCGGCCTTTCTGTCCTGCGGGTCGCCTGGCCTCGGCCTGCACAATGAGCAGGCGCACCAGGTTGTAAGCGATGAGGTGCATGAGCAGTTCGCGGGCAACCATGCAGGGCGACTGGCAGCGCAGCATGTCCATGTTTTGCGAGGTCTTGATGTCATCGAAAAACAACTCCACATCCCAGCGGCGCAGGTAGAGCTCGGCGATGGCTTCGGCGCTGTGCGCTGCGGGATCGAGCAAAGTGGTGGCAAAATACATCGGCGCGGGGCGATGGCCGCGTGCGCCCACTTGCATCTCGACGATGCGCACAGGCAGCTCATCACGCAGGTTTTCATGGCGTGCTGGATGCATGGCTTTGTTGGCGTGTTTGGGGGACTTGAGCCACTTGTGGAGAGGGTCACCCGCGCCCAAGCGCCTGCCCTGGCTCATCTCCAAAGTGCGGGCACGAGCCTGATGCAATCGCATCACCACATGCACGCCACGGTCTCGTAGTTAGGAGATGAAGGCATACGAGCAGAAGGCGCGATCGGCGATGAGGGTGCCGCCTGCGCGGAAGAACACCAGCATCTGCCAGGCCAGCGCCGCATCGTGCCTGCGAGTGGTGCTTTTGATCACACGTAGAGCTGCTCCCGTGTGCAGGTCGAAGAGGCCGAGCAGGAACATCAAAGCGAAACCACAGCCTGGCTTCTGCCCAGGTGCATAGGAATAGCTGAATCATGTCCACTGCGAAATGCCAATGCTGGTGTTATCTTGCTTTTTTTGTGAACTGGTTCTTGCTTTGCGGCGGTGATATCAGATATAAAGTTTAGTTACATCTTGGTTGTTCTGAGAATTATCGAGATGTGAGTAATTGTATTTTTTTTGATTTTTTTTCGTGCATTGATTTCGGGTTGAAGTAAACTAGTAAAGTCGCGGGTATAGCTTAGTGGTAAAGTTCTAGCCTTCCAAGCTAGCCATGTGGGTTCGATTCCCACTACCCGCTCCACTTTTCATCCATTTATCCTTCGCCATGAAATTTTTATCAAAACGGCTGCACGCATTGACTGCGACACTCATATGTATGGCGATTCAATCGCCTGTTTATTTGGTCGCGCAAACATCGCTAGACTGCACAGGTATTACCGCAAATGTCACAGATGCAGTAATTAAGGAGCCTGGTAAAGTATTAATGATCATTGAGGATGCGCTTGTGATCAATGAAAGCTGCGCTTGTGAAATCATCGTGGCTGCTATCAGCGCAGCCAAGGCTGACCCGCAACTCGTTACACAGATCGTTCAGACAGCCATCTCAGTGGTTCCAAAACAATCTTCGGTAATCATGGATTGCGCCAAACTAGCAGGTTCTGGGATAGCGAATCGTGGTATGACAGCCACAGCCTCGGGTAAGGAATCAAAGAATGTCAGCCTAGACAGTCCAGAGCCAGAGACAGAATTGGACAGCCCAGAGCCAAACGTTCCGATTCGTGGTTTATATTTGATGCAAACACCTTCAGGAGGCTTTTTGCCAAGAACGTGCGACAAGGATTGCATTTCTCCAACGCAAGCAAACCCCAACTACCCGTGATCACGGTTTGATTGGGTTTAAAATTGAACCGTATACAATACACCATGAGCAAATATCTCTCACTCTTGCTGGTTGTAGGTTTTACCCTCGGCGGGCCCGATACTAAGGCACAGGGTTTAGTTGGCATTCAAAATTATTCAGGAGACTTTGAGTCCGATGAGCCACTTAAATGGAGCGTTACAAGCCGTGCAGGTTACGATGTGCTTGATTACACGCTCTCAGCGCCTGGCCTCGACAGTTTTGAATCTTATTATATTCAGGGTGGAGTTGGGGCTACTTACACAGAGGCCGATCCCATCACGCCATGGAGCTTGGCCATTGATGCTGGAACTGTTCACTACTTAGACGATATTCCACGGTATGATGACACTTTCTACAATGCGCGTGTCGCATTCAACATTGCACATCAGTTCTCTCAGCGGCTAAAAATTAGTAACAATTTCTTTCTGACCTACGAGGCACAGCCAAATTTAGCAATGGGTGGATCAACGTCGTTGTTCAATGGCCAATACCTTTATGGATTCAATAACTTTAACATGAGTTACGCTTGGTCTCAGAGATTTTCGACAACGACCTCCTACACTGTCGATGGAATACGATACGAGGATGAATTTGTATCTGATGCGGAAGATCGTCTGACACATTTGGTGGCACAACAATTTTCATATGCGCTGACCAAACGAACAAGTTTGATAGCTGAGTATCGTTACCGAACTACGAAGTTTGCTAATGCAGAAGGCAAGGATTTTCAGTCGCACTTCGCCTTGGCAGGTGTGGATCATGCTT
>JBIKIA010000148.1:0-9706 GCA_044361885.1 Prosthecobacter sp.
TCGCGTGCATCGAGCACCTTAGCGTGGCCGAGTATTTTTAGACGCTCACGGGCGGGGTAGTCCATGAGGAAGAGATTGACGCGATCATTCGCGTAGAGGCTGCCGACGCTGATCATCTGCCGGTTGCCGCCGTGATCAGCGAACATGATCTGGTGCGGTCCGGTGACCTTGAGGAAGCCTTTCGCGCCACCTCGATGTTGCAGATAAGGCCAGCCGCTTTCCGTGATGGTGGCAATGTAAAAGGAGTCACGCTGGGCAATGAACTCGGCCTCGCCCGCAGTGAGGGCATCGCGCTCCGGTTCGGCAGCGTAGGCCGCATAAGTGCGCCCGTAGTAGTGGCGCTCCGCCTCGAAAACGGCAGGCGTGAGCACGGTGTGCATGAATCGGTCGGCCATGATCGAGGTGGGGTGATGGGGTTGAGTTCAAGCCACGCCGCCGAAGCTGACGTAGTCATCGAGATCGAGGTAGTCGAAGGTGCCACTCAGGTCTTCGCGTGCTGGGTTGAGGCGTTTGATCTGCTCGGTGAACCACTCGCGCATTTCGACATCATTGAAGGCTACGCTTTCTGTCCAGTCGGACCATTGGTTGATCTCCAGTGTCGTGCGCTTGAGAGGTGCACTTGCATTCACCCAGAGCAGCATATCCCAGTCACCAGCGCCGGTTTTGATCTGCGCCATGAGGGCGTCCGGTGTGAGGCCGGTGAAGCGGAAGAAGTGTCCGTCGTTCGGGTTGTTGTATTTGTAGTCGCCCGCAGTGCCAGCGATGGCAGCGCGGGCCTTGTCGAGCAGGCGTGGCAGGATGGTGTAGCCGCCGAGGCGGACGCGAGGGCTGCGGGGTGGGCGTTGGGTGAGGTTCGGTGCTTTCATGGGCCACCATGCTGCGTGCGAAAGGTGTGGGCGGGTAATGCTTCTTCGTCGTTGCGGATATGCCGGATGCGCATAGCCTCGGTGGCATGATGGACCGCATCCGAGCACTGCTCACCGTGATCGAGGAAGGTAGCGTGAACCGCGCTGCCGTTAGACTGCGCATCACGCAGCCAGCGCTCAGCCGCCAGATGCAGGCGCTGGAAAACGAGATCGGTGGCAAGCTGCTGGAGCGTGAGACGAGCGGCGTGAAGCCCACGGGACTCGGCCATGCGCTGGTGAAGTCGATGCACCCACTCGTGACGAGTTACGATGCGGCGATGGCCGATCTACGGCGGCAGGCTCGCGGAGAGCGTGCGGAATTGCGCGTGGGCTATCTCATGTCCGCTGCGCAGGCCATTCTGACTCCGGCTCTCACGCGACTGCGAAAGGTGCAGCCGGATTTGAAGCTCAAACTTCACGACATGTCACCACGCGAGCAGATCGACGGCTTGCGCTCCGGCGAACTCGATGTCGCACTCATCGGCCAGGAGGGCGTGGTGGCCGCCAAGGAGTTTCACAGCCTCAAGCTGCGCTCGCTGGGTGTGTGCGCCGCCGTTTCTAGCAGTGATATTCTCGCTACTCAAAAGAGAATCACTCTGAAGCAGCTTAAAGGCCGCGACTTCATCGGCGTGGACGAGCATCATATGCCGGGTCGTAACCGCTGGATGGCCGCGTTGTGCAAAACTGCAGGGTTCAAGCCACGCATGGCCGTCATCGTCGATGGCATCACAAACGTGCTTTCCCTGGTCGTCTCCGAGTCGGCGGTGACGCTGCTGCCGGACTACTTTCTCAAGTCCTCGCATCCTGGCATCACTTTCGTGCCCGTGAGCGATGCCGAGGCGCGATGGGACTTCATCGTGCTCTGGCAAAAAGGCCGCGCATCCACCTCGACACGGGCTTTGGTGGATGCACTAAAAGTTATCTCAGCGCAGGCGTAGCCCGTGCTGCTGCCAGAACGATTGCAGTGAAGCCTGCGAGCCGTGGAAGACATTTCGCTCCGTCGGGCGGTCGAGATTGCCAAAGTAGAGCGGGAAGTGATAGCGCCCATGATTGTAAACCTTGGGTCGCGAGCGACCGCCCTGCCAGTCCACGCCGGCGTATTGCCACAGCGTCCAATTCGACCACACGTCGTATTGTTTGAGCAGACCGCTCGGATTGCCAGGCGCGGGATACACCGGCCCTGCACCGCTATCATGCGCATACAAAGCGAGCCAGTAGGGCATGCGGCGCAGTTTCGCCTTCGAGGCTGCATCGGCGCGGCTGAGCGTCTGCTTGAGCTGCGTACTGTTTTCCAAATACGCTACGGGCACCACGCCCGTACGTGCTTCCACGCGATCCATGAAGCGTAGAATGGCCGATAGGGAGAGATCCCCATCGAAGTCGCCACACAGCAAGAGCGACGACGCATTCCATGAGCGGCTGCGGGCCAGGGACAAGGCGCGGTTCACGAGCTGATCCGCCTGCGCCACCGCATCGACGTGACGCTGCACACGATAATAAATGCCGGGCAGCATCCCCGTGCGATCCGCCGAGGCGAGAAAGTTCGCGCACTTCTCATCCAGGTTTCCGCCTTTGCCCGCACGGGCGATCAGGCCACTCGCGCCATTCGCTCGCAGCGCTGACACATCATGTTCTGAGTAGCCACGACCTTCACGCTGCCGCTCCTTCGGATCGTAGGCCGATACATTGATGATTTGTGGCATGCCCCATGAACTCGGCGGCAGGCTTCCTGGTGTGCTGCCGGGCTGCGGCGCTGCGCATTGGGCGAGGACAAAAGCGAGAGGTGTGAGAAATAAGCGTTTCATCTGGTGCTGCGATCATGGCACCAAATGCCATAGCTGACCAGAACTCCCGAATCCCACCATGCCCCACATCGCCATCATCGACTGGCGCACCGCCCCGCAGGGCGATGCGGAGTCTGCCATCGAGAAAAACATCATCGGCAATGCCGCGAAGGTCACGCGCCATTTGTGCGATACCGATGCTGACCTCACCGACGACATTGCTACCGCAGATGCCATCATCATCTGGCACAACATGCCGCTTACAGCCCAAGGCATCGCCAAACTCAAAAACTGCCGAGCCATCATTCGAAACGGCGTCGGCTTCGACAGCGTGGATGTCGCCGCAGCACGCGAGCGCGGCATCGCCGTCTGCAACGTGCCTGACTATGGCACCGAGGAGGTCGCCGACCATGCCACCGCGCTCACGATGACGCTTTGCCGGCAAATCCTACCTCTCGATCAAGAAGCCAAACAACTTGGCTGGAACATCAAAGTCGGTCCCAAACTCCGACGTCTGAGCACGCTCACCTTTGGCATCGTCGGTCTGGGCCGGATCGGCACAGCGACGGCATTGCGGGCAAAGGCTCTCGGCTTTCGCGTCATCTTTCATGATCCGTATCTTCCGAATGGCGCGGACAAGGCCGTGGGCATCACACGCGTTCGCACGCTCGATGAACTCCTCGCTCAGACTGATGTGCTCTCCCTGCACTGCCCGCTGAATGCTGAAACTCATCACCTCATTACCGAGTGGGAACTTTCGCTGCTGAAACCGGGGGCTTTTGTCGTGAACACAGCTCGTGGAGCCGTCATCAAAAAGGTGGCCATCCTCTCGGCTCTCAGGGAAGGCCGCCTCTCTGGAGCTGGACTCGATGTCATTGAGGACGAGCCATTGCGCAGCGAAGAAGAAGCCGCGACGCCCAATCTCATCGCTACCTGCCATGCCGCGTTTTGCAGTGTGGAGTCGAAGATCGAGATGCGCAGCACTTCTGCACGCATCGCGCTGGCGGCGGTGACTGGACAGCCTCTGGAGAATGTCGTGAATGGCGTCGTATGAAGTCCATGCTTCGTCTTTTTGGCATCCTCTTCGGCTTTCCCATCTCGGCGGTGTATCCGCAGGATGTGCCCCCGCAGATCGAACAGAGCTGCATCGACTGCCATGATGCGGAGACGAAGAAGGGCGGGCTCGATCTCACGGCGCTGAGTTTTGATCTCGGAAACAGTGCCATGCGTGAGCGTTGGGCGCGCGTGCATGACCGCGTGGTGAGGGGCGAGATGCCGCCGAAGGCCAGTGACATGTCGGCGGAGGATCGCGCGACTTTAGTTAAGGTGTTGGATGCGTCGCTTTATGAGGCGGATCGCGCGGAGGTGCTGGCGAATGGCCGTGGACCGCTGCGCAGGCTGAATCGCGATGAGTATGAGCAAAACCTGCGCGATGTGCTGCAACTGCCCGATCTCGACATTCGCGACATGTTGCCGGAGGACCGCGAGGGGCATCGCTTCAACAAAACGGGCAGCATGCTCGATATGTCGCGTGTGCAACTCACTGCCTATCTGGATGCGGCAGAGGCCGCTCTGCGTGCGGCGATGGTCACAGAGCCTGCGCCGCCGCAGGTGACCAAGCGGCGTGTCGTGAGCACGGGTTTGTTTCCAGGCACCAGCACCTTTGGGAATCGCGAGGCGATGTTTTTCGCCAAGGATGACAAGTTCATTGAACTGGATGGGAAGAAGGGAAAAGAGGCTGCAACGGATGAAAGTATCGAGCTGGCGTTGTTTCGTTCGGCCAGTTGGCCTTACCTCGGCACGCCGCGTGACGTCGTCGCAAAGCACTCGGGGCAATACAAGGTGCGCTTCTCGGCACGGGCCGTGTGGCAGCAGCCAGGCTTTTCGTTGCTACCTGCGAAGCAACCGGTGCCGATGACCTTCCGCACGCGCAAACCCGCCGGTGTGGACATCATCAATGAAGTGCGTGCCTCTGGCGGCGTGATCGACATCCAGCCTGAGCAGCAAATCTATGAAACGACGATCACGCTGCGTGCGGGCGAGTCCTTTGAATACAGCCTGCTCGGCCTGCCGATGCCGTTGGCGCAGAACCCCAACGGCTCCGCGCCGACCTATCGCTACCCGCCTTTCCCGGAGGGCGGCCAGCCGGGTGTCGCGGTGCAGTGGCTTGAAGTCGAAGGCCCCATTCCGCCACCAAGCTGGCCGCCACCTTCGCATCGCGTGCTGTTCGGCGATTCGCCAATCACGGATGCCAAAGCGCTACTGCGTCGCTTTGTGAGCCTCGCAGCACGCGAGCCAGTGTCGGAGGATGATTTGAGTTTGTTTGATGCGCTCATCGCCGAGCGACTGGAGAAGGGTTCGCCGTTCAAAGAGGCGCTGCTGACCGGTTACAAAGCTTTTTTGGCCTCCGGCGACTTCATCTACCTCCGCGAGCCGGAATCGGCGGACGATCACTTCGCCATTGCATCTCGCCTCTCGCACTTCCTCACGAACTCGCGGCCCGATGCGCGTTTGAGCGATCTCGCGGCCAATAAACGGCTGCGAGATGCCAAGACGCTGCGTGCGGAGGCAGAGCGTCTCATTGCCAGCGGCGGCTTTGAGCGCTTCGTGACAAACTTCACCGATTACTGGCTCAGCCTGCGCCACATCCGCCGCGATGATCCCGATATCCGGCTCTTCCCGGAGTATCGCTTTGACGAGTATCTCGTGGAGAGCATGGAGCGCGAGACGCGGACTTTTTTCACCGCGATGATTCGCGATAACATGCCCGCCAGCGCGCTCGTGAAGGCAGACTTTGTCTTCGCCAACGACCGACTCGCGCTGCACTACCAGCTCCCGCCACTCAGCGGCTCCGCCATGCGCAAAGTGCCCGTGCCGCAAGGCAGCCCGTTTGGTGGATTGCTCACGCAGGCCGCTGTTTTAAAAGTCAGCGCGAATGGCACGAACACCTCGCCTGTCGTCCGTGGAGCCTGGGTGATGGAGCGGCTCATCGGCCAACCGCCGCCGCCACCGCCGCCCAGCGTGCCCGCCGTAGAGCCGGACATTCGCGGTGCCAAAACCATCCGCGATCTCATGGCGCTGCACACGAAGGAAAAATCCTGCGCAAGCTGCCATGCCAAGTTTGATCCCGTCGGCCTCGCTTTGGAGAGTTTTGACATCCTCGGCGGCTGGCGCACCCGTTATCGCGGCATTGAAGAAGGCGAGCGCATCACCGGTATCGACCGCGCCGGTCACGACTTCAGCTACACACTAGCCGCGAACGTCGATCCCAGCGGCAAACTCATCGATGGCCGCACTTTCAGCGACGTGCACGCTCTGAAAGCCATCCTCGCCGCCAACCCACGTCAACTCGCGCGAAACCTACTCCACCAGTTCACGGTTTTTGCCACCGGCACAACTGTGCGCTACTCCGACCGCCGCGAGATCGAGTCGTTGCTCGATGCCTGCGAGAAGGATGGCTATCGCGTGCGGGATTTGGTGCTCGCGTTGGTGCAAAGTCAGATTTTCCTCGGCAATCACTAATTAGGCCCTTAACCACACGACTTCATGAACACCCCTCACATCGCCAAATCCTTCTCCCGTCGCCGCTTTCTGCAAAGCGCGGGTGTCACGCTTGGATTGCCGTTGCTTGAATGCATGACACCGGTGTTTGGACGTGCGGCACAGGTAAAGGCACCACGCCGGATGCTCATCATCTCGAACAACCTCGGTTTTCTACCGAAGCCGTTTTTTCCGAAGACCGCCGGGCGTGATTATGAGCTGACGCAGACGCTCGCGCCGCTGGCGGAGGTGCGGGGCGAGTTCAGCATCTTCAGCGGCATGTCGCATCCGGATGTGAATGGCGGGCACAGCGCGGAGAACTGTTTCCTCACGGCTGCACGCGGGCCGACGAAGAGCGGGTTTCGCAATCAGATTTCGCTCGACCAGTTCGCGGTGGAAAAGCTCGGTCAGCTCACGCGATTCCCCACGCTGAACCTCGGCGTGAACATCGACAAAGCGAACCGCAGCCTCTCCTGGACACGCGATGGCGTTTTGCTGCCCGCCGAGGACAGCGCACCGGCTTTGTTTCGGCGCATGTTCCTCCAGGGCGATCCAGCCGCCGTGAAGCGACAACTCAACGCCCTCGACGAACGCGGCAGCATCCTCGACACGTTGCTCGATCACACAAAGAAGCTCAGTCGTGACCTCGGCAGCGATGACCGCTCGCGTCTCGATCAATACCTCACCTCCGTGCGCGAGGTGGAGGAACGCCTGCTGACCGCTCGCGAATGGGAACTCAAACCCAAGCCCGTCACCAAGCTACCCGAACCTGCGGACATCCAAGACAAGAAGCTCATCTTTGAGAAGCTCGATCTCATGCTCGCCATGGCGCAGCTCGCCTTCGAGTCCGACTCCACGCGCATTATTACGCTCATGGTCGATGCCTTTGCCACACCCGCCTTCAAGATCGACGACGATGAAAGCACCACCGACGGCTACCACGGCCTCAGCCATCACGGTCAGTCTCCCGAAAAGGTGAAACAACTCGAAGACGCTGACCGCCAGCAGATGGTGCTCTATAGCAAACTCATCCAAAGCCTCGCCGCGAAGCACGAAGACGACGCCCGCCTCCTCGACCGCACGATGGTTCTCTTCGGCAGCAACATGGGCGATGCGAACAAGCACGACAACACCAACCTCCCCATTCTGCTCGCTGGCGGCGGCTTCAAGCACGGCCAGCACCACGCCTTCAAAGGCGATCACGACAAACCGCTCTGCAATCTCTTCGTTTCCATGCTCCAGCACATGGGTTCCGAGACGGACTCGTTTGGATCGAGCACGGGTGTAATAAGTGGTCTCTGAGACTGGTATTGGATTATTCTCTCTGCCATCCATGATAAATATTTCCTCTCTCGGTTGTTCCGGCTTTCGACAAATGAATCTCCAGCGTCGTGAGGCGATGCGGATCGGCGTTTGTAGTGCGTTGGGGCTTAGCATGGCGGATCTGCTGAAGCATGAGGCTCGTGCGATCGTTGAGCCGGGGTTTTTCAAGGAGGGCAAGGCGAAGAGCATCATTCATCTCAATCTGCCGGGCGGGATGTCGCAGCAGGAATCATGGGATCCGAAACCCGAGGCACCGTCGGAGTATCGCGGAGCGTTTGGGGTGGCGAAGACGAACACGGGTGAGGTCTTCAGCGATAACTTCACACGTCTGGCCAAGGTGGCGGACAAGCTGACCATTGTGCGCTCAGTCGTGGGCAAGATCCCGGACCATCAGCAGGCGACGTATCATCTCTTCACGGGTTACACGCCTACGACGGTCATCGACTACCCGCAGATGGGCAGCGTGGTGTCGCATCTGTTTGGTTCACGGAAGGAAATGCCGCCGTATGTGGCGGTTCCATCCATGCGTGGCTTTGAAGGCGGCACCGGCTTCCTCAGCAGCAAATACGGCCCGTTTCAGCTCAATGCCGATCCAGGGGCAAAGGGCGAGTTTCAGGTGCGTGACTTCAGTATTCCGAAAGACATCTCGATGCAGCAGTTCGAGCGGCGCAAATCGGCGCGTGACATCGTGGAGGCGCAACTCCGCAAGCTGGATGCCGACATCGACAAGCTCAACACGATGGATGACTTCTACAAGAACGCCTACTCGCTGCTGACCTCCGATGCGGCACGGAAGGCCTTCTCGTTGGCCGATGAAAATGACGCGATGCGCGAGCTTTACGGACGCGGTTACGAGTTGAAGCAAAAGGCACCTGCGGCGGTGGGCGAGCGATTGTTGCTCGCACGTCGTCTCGTGGAGGCTGGTGTGCGCTTCGTCAGCGTGAACTACGGCTCCTGGGACTCGCATGTGGATATCAAGGGCACCTGCACGGAGCACATGCCAGCACTCGATCACGCGATCAGCGGGCTCATCACGGATCTCGATCAGCGTGGCATGCTCGACAGCACGCTGGTCATGGTCACCACCGAGTTTGGTCGCACGCCGAAGGTGAACACCAGCAACGGTCGCGACCACTGGGCGCGTGTGTATTCCATGCTGCTCGCGGGCGGAGGCATCACGCGTGGACAGATCTACGGTGCCTCCGACGCGACTGCCGCCGAGCCAGCGCGTGACGAAGTGAAGCTCGAAGACTTCCTCGCCACGGTTTACAACCAACTCGGCATCGACTCGAACCAGGAACTCTCCGCCTTCGGTGGCACCCGCCCGATCGAGATCGTCAATGGCGGCAAAGTCGTGAAGGGACTCATCTCCTAGTTGTTATGCGTTTCCTTGCAGCTCTTATCGGTTCATCGTGTTTGCTCACCTCGGTCATCGCAGGCCCGATGGTGCATCACATCGAGTATGTCACGCCTCGCGCAGGTCAGCGTGGCACCACGGTCGAGGTCACGATCGAAGGTTCCTTCATTAAAGAGGCGAAAGAGGCCCTCTTTTATCGTCCTGGCATCCGCTGTGTGGAGTTGAAGAGCCTGCCGTTGCTGCCTGAGCCTCGCAGCACGATTCACGGCGGATTCATTGAGGGCAACGTGACGGCGAAGTTTCAAATCGACGCCGATTGCCCGCTGGGACTGCATCCGTTCAAGCTGCGCACGGCCACCGAGCTGACCACGCTCAGCACCTTCGCCGTGACTCGGTTTCCCATCGTCAAAGAAGCGCAAGAAGACCAACCGGTGCCGATGAACAGCGCCGTGCTTGGTCGCATGGACACGAATCAAGTCGGCGACGTCGATGTGTATCGCGTCATGGGCCGCAAAGGCGAGCATCTCTCCATGGAAGTCGATTCTGTGTGGCTCACTGAGAAGTTCTACGCTGGCTCCGAGTTCGACCTCACTGCACGTATTCTCGATGCCAGCGGCAAAGAACTCGCACGCAACGACGACAGCGCTCTGCATCTGCAAGACCCGGTTTTGAGCACCATTCTGCCTGCTGAAGGCGAATACCGCGTCGAGGTCAAACAGCGCGTCTTCAACTCCGGCGGCAACTGCTACTACCTCGCGCACATCGGCTCGAATCATCGTCCGCTGGCCGTGTATCCT
>JBIKIA010000353.1:0-5275 GCA_044361885.1 Prosthecobacter sp.
AAAACTGGCCGCAACGCTTCTTGGCGATGCCGCAGGCAATGAGGCCGTCCAAATCACGCTTCCAGCTCAAACCGGTGATTTTCACTTCAACGACACCATGCCATCGCCGCTACTGATGCGCGTGAGTGAGTTCCCCAACGTGCTCGAAGCCAAAGATGCCGATGAAACTTCCGTCAGCGCTTTCCCAGCCGCTTTGAATGGCAAAATCGAAGCCGCTGGCGATGCCGACAGCTTCCGCGTGAAAACCAAAGCGGGTGATCGCTGGCGCGTGCGTGTGTTTGCTCGCTCGCTCGGCACGCCGCTCGATCCACGGCTCACGATTCGCAAAGCGGATGCTGAAACCGATGACATCACGGCTGATGACTCGGTCCTCACGGATCGCGATCTGTGGGCCATGTCGCGGCAGATTCAGCGGAAGGAACTCATGGACCCGGCGGTGATTTGGGAGCCGAAAACCGATGGCGATTACCTCGTCAACATCACCGACATGCGCGGCCTCGGCGATCCGACTTCTGTTTACCGAATCGAGGTCGAACCCGTGCGTGATGAGATCAATACCTTCATCCAGGCCCGCGTCATCGACATGGTGGAGTGTCCTCGCCTCACCAGCATCGCCGTGCCACAAGGTGGCCGCTGGACGGTGAATGTGAATCTCATCGATGCTCCCGGCAGCCGCTACAAAGGCGAACTCGATCTCGAGGTGAATGGCTTGCCCAAAGGCGTGCGCATGATCGCTCCGCGTGTGCTTGCCGGTCAGCGTCAGGTGCCCGTGCAGTTCATCGCTGAGGCCGGAACGAAGCCGCAGACCGCGCTCATCTCCATCACCTGCAAGGCCACCGATGGCACGCCGCTTCTCAGCCGACCGCAGCAATCGTTTCCCTTCCTCGGTCACAGCGGCGGTCACGCGTGGCATTCGTTTGTGGTCGATCACTATGCTTTCGCCGTCACGGAGCCGACGCCTTATCAAATCGATGTCAAGCAGCCGACGATCCCGCTTTCCCAAAACGGCGAACTCACGTTGCCGGTCAAAATCACGCGCAAGCCCGGCTTTGATGAAGCCATCGAGCATCAGTTCGACTGGGTGCCGCCCGGTGTCGAAAGTGAGCCCACGCTCACCATTCCTGCGGGCCAAAATGAAGGCACGCTGCGTCTCAGCGCCAGCACTTCTGCCGTGCCAGGCACCTATCGCCTCGCCATGACTGCCTCCACCGCAGGCGGTTCGTATTACCTCGGCGCAGGTCGCATCCGCGCATCGAGTGCGTTCATCGACATCACCATCGCGCAGCCCTACATCGCGCTGAAGAGCAATCCCACCGCCGTGCGTCGCGGCGAAAAGGCGCAGGTCGTTTGGGATGTGGAGCACAAGAAGCCCTTCGAAGGCGAAGCCGAAGCCACGCTCCTCGGCCTGCCGAAAGGTGTGAGCGTCATCGGCACGCCCAAACTCAAATCCGGCGACAAGCAGCTCATCTTCGACATCGCCGCCACCAGCGAGGCGCTGCTCGGTCAATACAAAGAGCTGAGCTGTGAGATCACCGTCACCGAACACGGCCAGCAAATCCGCCAACGCACCGGCAAAGGCATCCTGCGTGTCGATCCAGCGCTTGTTCAAACTTCCAGCACGTCCCGCTAATGTTCCGATCCCTGTTTGTTTCGCTTTTGTTCACCGCATCGGTTATCGCCGAGGAAGCTCCGAGCTTTCGCCGCGATGTGATGCCCATCTTGTTTCGCTCAGGTTGCAATCAAGGCACCTGCCATGGCTCGGCTCGTGGGAAGGATGGCTTCATGCTTTCGCTCTTCGGTTACGATGCCAAGGGCGACTACTACCGCATCACGCAGGAGATGGTGGGCCGCCGGGTGAATCTTGCGGCACCGGAGCAGAGTTTGTTGCTGCTCAAAGCCATCGGCAAAGTGCCGCACACGGGCGGTGAGCTTTTCAAGCCGGACACGAAGTATTACAAGACGCTGCTCGCCTGGATCGAAGTCGGAGCACCGGATGATGCGGATGCGGTGCCGCAGCCGGTTGAGATCACCCTATCGCCAGATCGCATCGTGTTTGAAGGCGGCAAGGGCACGAAGAAGACCACCGTCACTGCTCGCTACTCCGATGGCTCGACGCGCGATGTCACGGACCTCGCGATCTTTGCCACGAACAACCCGGCTACGGCCAAGATCGACAAGAACGGCATCGTTTCGGCTTCGGGGCGCGGCGACACGCATGTGTTTGCGAGATTCAATCGCTTCACCATCGGCTCCGAAGTTATCGTGCTGCCGCAGGACAAAAACTATGCGTGGACGAATCCGCCCGCGCACAACTACATCGACGAAATCGTCCATGATCGGCTGCAAAAGCTGCGCCTGTTGCCCTCCGATGTCTGCGACGACGAAACCTTCATTCGTCGCCTTTACATCGACCTCACGGGCTCGTTGCCGACAACGAAGGAGTATCACGACTTCATGGCGGACACGTCACAGGACAAGCGCACAGCTTTGATCGACCACCTGCTACAAAGCGAGGGCTTCACCGACCTGTGGACCGCTCTCTGGGCCGAGATGCTGCGCGTGAAAGGCGGTGGCTATGCACCCAGCGCCACCGATGTGAAGGCTGCCGATGTCTATTATGAATGGATCCGCGAACAGATCGCCAAGAACCGTCCGCTGAACGAGTTCGTGGCCGATCAGATCACTGGCACCGGCAGCAACCTCAACAGCGGTCCCGCGAATCTTTACACAATGCTCGTGCATGACGTGAAGGTGACGCCGAAAAACCTCGCCGCCGATTTTTCGCAGCTCTTCACCGGCGTGCGCATCCAGTGCGCCGAGTGTCATAACCATCCCTTCGACCGCTGGACCATGGATGACTACTACGGCTGGGTCAGCTTCTTCACGGGCATCCAGCGCAAGCTCGGCGTCGAGCCGCGTGAGTTCTATGTTTTCAACGATCTCTCTGCCGCACCCGCAAAACATCTTGTCGATGAGCGCCCCATGCTGCCCACCGTGCTCGGCGGTGAAAGCAGCGTGCCGAAGGGCAAAGATCCACGTCAGGCGCTCGCCGCGTGGCTCACCTCGCCGAAGAACGAGCTTTTCACCCGCAACCTCGCCAACCGCATCTGGGCACATCTCATGGGTCGTGGGCTCGTGGAGCCGCTGGATGACATGCGCGTGAGCAATCCGCCCACGAATGGCCCGCTGCTTGATGCTTTGGCCAAACACCTCGGCGACTCTGGCTTCAATCTGCGCGGCTTCATTCGCGACATCACCACCTCCCGCACCTACCAGCTCTCAGCGAAACCGAACAAGACGAACGGCGATGACACGCGTCAGTTCTCGCGCTCCCAACTCCGCCGCTTGCGTGCCGATGTGCTGCTCGATGCGATTGTGGAGGCCACCGATGGCCTGCGCGGCTTCGGCTACTTCCCCAAAGGCACGAAGGCCATCCAGCACTATCCGCGCACGCCGGGAGACACCACTCGTGCCCTCACTGGGGATCCGTTCTTCGAGACCTTTGGTCGTGCCGGACGTGCGAGTGTCTGCGCCTGCGACACTAAGTTCGAGCCCACGCTTTCTCAAACACTGCACATGGTGGCCGGTGACACCGTGCAGAGCCAGATCGGTGCCGGGCAAGTCATCGAGAAGCATCTTAAAGCCGTCACGCCGCCCGAAACGATCATCGAAGACCTCTACCTCCGCGCCCTTAGCCGCAAACCCAAGCCGGATGAACTCAAGGCCCTGCTCGAACTCGTCGGCAGCGACACCAAAGACCGCAAACCCTACCAGGACATCTTCTGGAGCCTGCTCAACTCCACGGAGTTCATCTTCAATCATTGATCATGCGCTCGCTGCTACTTTTTCCATTCCTGCTCACCTCAGCGACCGCTGCTGATGCCGTCGTCACCTACGATGAGCACATCAAGCCCATCTTCCGTGAGCATTGCCTCAAATGTCACGGCGAAGACGAACAGAAGGCCGATCTAAACCTCGCGAACTTCACCGCCGTGCTCAAAGGCGGTAGTGGTGACAAGGCAGTCATCGCCGGACGTGCGAGCACGAGTCTGCTCTTCCAAGCCATCACCGCCGAAGACGATGCCGAGCGCATGCCGCCCAAAAAAGCGCCGCTGCCCGCTCCACAGATCGAATTGATCCGCCAGTGGATTCAAGGCGGCCTGCGCGAGTCCTCCGCGAGCAAATCCCTCGTCGCTGAACGCGATACCAGCTTCAAACCTGCTGCCACTCTCAACTTCGACGGCCCGCTGCCGATGCCGGAGTCATTGCCCGCTTTCACGCCTCCGAAACTCAAGCGCCCGCTGCCCATCATCGCCATGGCAGCGAGTCCACGCGCTCCTTTGATTGCCGTCGCAGGCCATGAGCACGTTCGTTTGCTCGATGCTACCACGCAGAAGGAACTCGGTGCCCTCGCCTTCCCTGAAGGTCAGCCAAATGTCATCCGCTTCAGCCTCGATGGCCGCGTTTTGATGGTCGCAGGTGGCAAACCCGTGCAGTCCGGCAGTGTCGTGCTCTTTGACATCAAAACAGGCAAACGCCTCACCACTGTCGGTGATGAAACCGATGCCGTGCTCGCCGCCGATCTCAGCCCCGACCAGCAGTTCATAGCCCTGGGCGGCTCCGGCAAGGTCGTGAAGATCTACAACACCACCGACGGCAAACTGCGGCACAAGCTCACCAAGCACACCGATTGGATCACCGCACTCGCCTTCAGCCCCGTCGGCAAAAAGCTCGCCTCATCCGATCGCGCCGGCGGCATCCATCTCTGGGATGCAGCAGGTGGCGGCATTCTCCTCTCCCTCGCCGAGCATAAAGCCGCCGTTCGTGCTCTGAGTTGGCGCAGCGACAGCCGCATGCTCGCCAGCGGCGCCGAAGATGGCCTCCTCATCTGGTGGGACACCAACGACGGCTGGCCCGCCGTCACCAACACCAACGCGCATCCACCCGCTCGCCCCACCGGCTACTACGGCAAGCTCCCCAACGGCGTCCTCGCCGCCGCCTTCGGCCCCAACGGCGAACTCCTCACCGCCGGCCGAGACAAACAAGTACGCCTCTGGAAAGCCGACGGCGGAGCCACAAAATCCTTCGCCTTCGACGCCGCACTGCCTTTGCAGACCAGCATCACCTTTGATGGCAAGGGCTTGCTTGCTGGAGACGATCGAGGCCAGCTTCTCTTCTGGCAATCCGCTGGTAAATAAACCTTCAGTTGTTATGCACCGAATTTCATACCTCATCCTGGCTGCCGTGGCTGGCTCCCTCTATGCCGCTGAGCCTT
>JBIKIA010000415.1:0-4626 GCA_044361885.1 Prosthecobacter sp.
TCGAAGAATCAAGTTCGCATCGCCGCCTATCCAAAAAACAAACTGATCCACAACGCGCCCTATCGCTGGCCGTTTTGATCAGCTTACCAGCTTCGCCTGATCTCGCCTCAGGCTGTGAGACCTCGCTCATGCCACGCGAGTAGTCGCAAGGCATTCAAAACGACCACGATGGTGCTGCCTTCGTGCAGGACGACCGCGACGCTCAGCGGGATGACGCCAAAGCCTGAGGCGATCAGGAGCAGGCCGATGACACCGAGCGCGATCACGAGATTCTGGCGGATGATGCGGGCGCTGGCGCGGCTCAGGCCGATGGCAAAGGGAAGTTTGCCGAGATCATCGCCCATCAGGACGACATCGGCGGTTTCCAGGGCGACGGCGGTGCCGCCTGCGCCCATTGCCACACCGACACTGGCTGCGGCCAGCGCTGGGGCATCGTTCACGCCATCGCCGATCATCGCGATGACGCCGTGACCGTGCTGGAGTTCGCGGATCAAGGTCAGCTTGTTGCCCGGCAGCAACTCCGCACGCACATCGGTGATGCCGATCTGCTCTGCGACACGGTGAGCCACGGAGGCGTTGTCACCCGTGAGCATCACCAGGCGCTCGATGCCCTGTGCTCGCAGACGTTGCATCACTTCTTTGACCATCGCGCGTGGCTCATCGGCAAGGGCGATGACGCCGATGAATTTCCCCGCGCGTCGGATGATCACCGTGGTTTGGCCGTCGGCTTCGAGTTTGGCAACCGTGTCGGCAAGCGGTTGGCCTTTGGCAGCCGCAGGATCGTCGGCAAAGGCTCGCATAGCTCCCACCAATACATCCGCGCCTTCGACTTTCGCCTGGATGCCTTTGCCCGCGAGGTTTTCGATCTCGGTGGCTGTAGGGAAGGTGATGTTCCGCTCGCGCGTCGTCTTCACGATGGCCGCTGCCA
The DNA here is from genome assembly GCA_044361885.1 of Prosthecobacter sp. Taxonomy (GTDB): domain Bacteria; phylum Verrucomicrobiota; class Verrucomicrobiia; order Verrucomicrobiales; family Verrucomicrobiaceae; genus Prosthecobacter. The sequence goes on from JBIKIA010000415.1 coordinate 929, forward strand.
GTGGATGACTGGACTGCTCTTCGACCGCAGCGGCGACGCGCAGCACCTCGTCTTCTGGCGTGCCTTCAATGCCAATCACTTTCGTCACGGCGAAGCGACCGGTGGTGAGCGTGCCGGTTTTATCCAGCGCCACAGTGTTCAGGTGGCCGAGGTTTTCTAAATGGACTCCGCCTTTGATCAGCACTCCGCGACGTGCAGCCTGAGCGATGCCCGCGAGCACGGCTGCGGGCGTGCCAATGGCCAGCGCACAGGGCGAAGCGGCCACGAGCAGTAACATGCCGCGATAAAAACTCGCGCTCCACGTCCAGCCAAACACCAGTGGCAGCAGCACTATGACGAGCAACGTGCCGATGAGCACCGCTGGCACAAAGCGACGCGCAAAGGTCTCGGTGAAGCGCTGCGTCGGGCTCTTTTGCTCCTGCGCCTCGGCGACGAGCTGCATCACGCGGGCGAGCGTGTTGTCGCGGGCCAGCCGGGTCATGCGCACGTCGAGCGCGTTGTCTTGATTGATCGTTCCCGCAAAGACCTCGTCGCCGGGCTTGCGCTCCACGGGCACGCTCTCACCCGTGATCGCACTTTGATCGATGCTGCTCTCGCCAGCCGTGATGACGCCATCCACCGGCACGCGTTCGCCGGGTTTCACGACGACGACTTCATCGACCGCGAGCTGTTCCACCGGCACTTCTTCGAGTCGGTCGCCACGTTTCGTGAAGGCCGTGCGGGGCATGAGTTTCCCAAGCACGCCGACGGCATTGCGTGCGCGATCCATCGCGTAATGCTCACCCGCATGGCCGAGCGAAAAGAGAAACAGCAGGAACGCGCCCTCGGCCCATTCGCCGAGCAAGGCCGCGCCTGCCGCTGCCGCAATCATCAGCAGGTCGATGTCGAACTTGCCACGAAATAGCGCGGGCAAGGCAGCACGCGCCACATCGTAGCCACCTGCCAGATAGGACAAAAGGTAAAACCCAAGCGCTGCCGATGCGGGCAGGCCCAGGAACTTCTCGCCGAAGAATCCGATCATGAGAGCAAGCCCGGCGACAGTGACTGTCAACGCAGCCCAGCGCTCCTGCATCCAGTGAGGAAGAAACTGCGGGGCAAAGCCGTGATCGTGATCGGGTTCGGTCTTCATGTGGGTGGATTCAATGGGTGCGTCTCGCCTAGCTGAGTCGTCGGCAATTGCTCGGGCACGTCGATACGAGCCACGCCGATGCGGCTGTCGGCCATGCCGTAGTAGATGTCGAAGCGGTCCGGCTGACCGAGATCATCGCGCCGGTCGATGCCGGTGGGGAAGACGACGTTGGGCACGATGCCGTGGCGTTCTTCATGCAGCAGCGGCGTGAGCACAGGCTCAGCGGATCGATAGCGGGTGAGGTGAGGATGCTCTTTGGAGAGAATCATGACGCCTGCGGAGTAGCACAGAGGATGCTTGGGGCCTCCCGGCGCATCCACTTCATGCACGCCGTGGTAAATGATCATCCAGCCATGCCGCGTGAGCATGGGCGGTGTCCCGCCACCGATTTTCAGCATCTCCCAAGGGTAGGTAGGCGTGGCGATCCGATGATGCGAATTGAAGAGACCCGGATGCTGCGGGTCACAACTGCCATCCGGCATCGGGCAATACGAAATCCAGATGCTTTCGTGATCCAGATCGAGATCCAGGTCATCGGTCCTGCCGAGCGTTTCCTCAGGCCTTGTTCCGGGAAAGAGAGGTCGGTGCAGGAGTGCCATCTGCATCTTCCCAGCATGATTTGGGATGGCGACGGGAAAGAAGCTCGCGTCCTTGTTATCGACATGATCGAAGTCGATACCGCGATACGGCTCGAACTTCACCAGCCCCATTCGCTGCCAGTGAAACAAATCCGCCGAAACCGCCACGGCGATGCGCGGGCCGAGCGCGGTGCGAGCTGTGTATGTCATGACATAGCGCTGGATCAGCTCTATGAATGTAATGCGCGGATCCTCGCATCCGCCTCCACCATGTGGCAGGATTTCGTAGTCCGTCTCAGGCTCCAGGGCGATGCCGAGCCGCTCGACTCCAGTGGGATCGCCAGCCGCGTCAAAGAGGACCCGCGCGATGCCGATACGTGAATAATTTCCCGCCGCGACCAGCCGTGGAAATAGATAAAGATGCCCATCTGGACCTCGCACAGCAGCAGGATTCAGCACGCCTTCGACTTCATGCTCGTTGCCAGATTCCGGCTCCATGACCACACCCAACCGTTGCATCGTAAAGGGGTTCATCCGGGTAATCCCATGGATTTTTCTTTCTCCAGAATGGCGAGGCGGGCTTTCAGCACGGTGTCGGGCGTGAGCGAGATGCTGTCGATGCCTTGCTCGACGAGGAACTGCGCGAACTCGGGGTAGTCACTCGGGGCCTGGCCGCAGATGCCGATCTTGCGGCCTTTGGAGCGGCAAGTGGCGATGACCTGGGCGATCATCTTTTTCACGGCTGCATTTCGTTCATCAAAGATGGGCGCGACGATCTCGCTGTCGCGATCCACGCCGAGGATGAGCTGCGTGAGGTCGTTGGAGCCGATGCTGAAGCCATCGAAGAGATCCGCGAACTCCTCGGCGAGGATGACGTTGCTGGGGATCTCGCACATGACGTAAATCTCCAGTCCGCCCTGCCCGCGTTTGAGACCGTGCTTCTCCATTTCGGCCTGCACCTTGCGGCCTTCATCGAGCGTGCGGCAGAAGGGGATCATGAGCTTCAAATTGGTGAGGCCCATCTCATCGCGCACTTTTTTCACGGCGCGGCATTCCAGCTCGAAACCAGCCTGATAACGCGGGTGGTAGTATCGGCTCGCGCCACGGAAGCCGAGCATCGGGTTCTCTTCCGCAGGCTCGTAGGCCTTGCCGCCGATGAGATTGGCATACTCGTTCGTTTTAAAGTCGCTGAGTCGCAGGATGACATCCTTCGGATAAAACGCGGCGGCGATCATGGCGACGCCTTGCGCGAGTTTATCGACGAAGAACTGCGGCTTGTCGGTGTAGCCCGCCGTGAGCTTCTCGATCTCTGCTTTGGCAGCGGCATCGGCGAGTTGCGCGAAGTTGATCAACGCCAGCGGATGGATCTTGATGTAGGTGCTGATGATGAACTCCATCCGCGCGAGGCCCACGCCGTCATTCGGGATGAAGGAAAGCGCGAAAGCCTCCTCGGGATTGGCGAGGTTCATCATCACCTTCGTGCGTGGTTGGGCGAGAGACTTCAAGTCGGTGCGCTGCACTTCAAAGGGCAACTCACCTTCATAAACAAAGCCGGTGTCGCCTTCCGCGCAGCTCACGGTGACCATCTGGCCATCCTTCAGTGCCTCGGTGCCGTGCTCGGTGCCGACGATGGCTGGCACGCCGAGTTCGCGGCTAACGATGGCGGCATGGCAGGTGCGCCCGCCGCGATTGGTGATGATGCCTGCGGCCTTCTTCATGATGGGCTGCCAGTCGGGATCGGTCTTGTCAGTGACGAGCACTTCGCCCTGCTGAAACTGGCCGATGAACTCGGCGCTCTTGATCACACGCACTCGTCCGGTGGCGATCTTCGAGCCGACGCTGCGCCCGCTGGTCAGCACGGTGCTACGCTTGCCCAAAACATAGGATTCGAGCACGTCGAGATCTTTACGCGACTGCACAGTCTCAGGCCGCGCCTGCACGATGAACAACTCGCTCGTGATGCCATCCTTGGCCCATTCCAAATCCATCGG